>DAOWEW010000059.1 GCA_030638305.1 Desulfobacteraceae bacterium | reverse complement strand
GCGGCAGCTTTCTTGGCAGCAACTTTTTCGGCAGCAGCCTTTTCAATGGCTTCCTTCTCTATTTCAGCTTTAATAGTCGCCATGTCTCTTTTTTTGAGCAAGAGTGCCTTTATTCTTTTGGTTTCTTTATCGCTTAAACCGGAAACAATCGGCGGTGATGTAAAATTTTTTAAATATTCCTCATCTGTGGCCGCTCTGAAAACCTGGTCCGGCTTCCAACGCTCAAATTTCATTAAAACAAGCTGTTTTAATGAAACCTTCTTTTTTGCCGCTGCAACGGGTTTTTTGCTGCGAGTTTTAGCTGTTGTCTTTGCTTTGACCGCAGTTTGGGCTTTTGCTGTAACTTTGGCCTTTTTAGCGGATTTAGTCTTCTTTTTTGCAGTAGATTTAATCAAGCTTTTTTTTCCCATAAAAACACCTTTGAATTTACGTAAAATTTGGTATAATATAATAAAGTCACTAAAGGCACAAAACTATATCCGTAACATTTCAGGTTTTTTGAAACTATATCCACTTTTCCTGTTTGTTTCATAAAGCTAAAAATGCTACTGTTTATTTATTGCCTGAACGAAAACTGCTGATTTTTCCAATTTCTGCGTCAGGCGTAAATTTTAATCTTCGAAATACTTAATGTATTCCTGCGGTTAAAATTGACGCCTTCCTTGAACTTGAAAAAATTTTCTGCTTCTCATTCGGACACTATTCTATATATAAAATAAGTATGATTTTGTAAACACTATTTTTTGCAATACAAATTTCTGATTATGAGTTCTATCAGGAACTTTTATTTTTCATACATATGCTAAGGAACGGGGACGAAATAACTTCCACAAGTAGGCGCACAGATTTGGGTCAGGTTTGTTCGATCTGCCCGATTTAAAAATAGGCACAAAAGTTGAAGGAATAGCCTCATGTCAAAACAGTCTGAAACAAACGTAAACTACAACATACAAACACCGGACACAGTTAAAATTGATTTGCTCACAATTATTGACTACCAATATAAAGCAATAAGGGACGTTAATATTACAATTCAACAACCCGAGTTTACATCCGTGTGTCCTATGACCGGGCTGCCGGATTTTGGATGTATAACAATCAGATACATACCCAATAATAAAATTGTTGAATTAAAATCTTTAAAATTTTATATGTTGCAGTATAGAAATGTCGGTATTTTCTATGAACATGTAGTCAACAACATATTAAATGACCTGGTTGAGGTACTTAATCCGAAATGGATGGAAGTTGCAGGGAATTTTACAGCAAGAGGCGGCATTACTACAAAAGTTGCCGTCGAATATAACACATAAGGTAAGGAACGTGGACGAAATAACTTCCCCAAATCTATGTGCCTACTTGTGGAAGTTAATTCGTCCACGTTTCTAAGGTAAGGAAAAAAATGAGATTTTATTATTCAAAGACTTTTAATCAAATACTTGTCGTTATTGCCGTCTGCTTTTTATTTCCTTTCACAGCGCTGATTGCAGGATGCTCATTTTCGCCGGCTATCAAAAAAATAGTTTGCGATATAAAAACCCCTGCAAGCGATTTAAAGAAAAAAGTTGGAATAATTTTCTTTAAAAACCGCACAGCTCTGACTATTAATAACTTTGAAGAAGTTTTTCATATCAAGCTTGCCGAAAGTATAAAGGAAAGATATCCGGACATTATTATTATAAAACCGGAAGATATGGGATATCCTTATCAAGTAGCTGAGCCTCCTCAATTTGCTTCGGAACGAATTGATAACCTTGTTCTTGCAAAAACAGGCAGAGAACTGGGCCTGAATGCAATTGTTACAGGAAGCCTTATAGATATAAGCGGGAATAAAAAAAATAAGGGAATTCTGTGGTTTAAAAATACTTATAACTTCATTCGATTTCAAATTATTGTAGAAGCCTATGATACTGAAACCGGAGCAAAAATTTTCGATGACTGCTTTGATTATGAAATCAAAGTCGAGGAAGCAGATCTTGATAATTTCAAAGCCGGAAATGCAAATGAAATACCTGCTTTAACCGATGCTCTGTTAAATGCGTCTATTCCCATAGGTGAAAAGATCTGCGATGCAGTCAATCTGCAGCCATGGAAAGGATGTGTAATTTCAAGCTGTAAAGACAGGATAATAATATCCTCAGGAAAAAGATCCGGTCTTATTCCTGGAGACAAACTTGAAGTATATGATAGCGGAAACATATTTGATGGAAAAGATGGCCGTAAATTTTTTATTCCAGGGCCTAAAATTGGAGAAATTATGATAACCGCACTTTATCCTGATAGAGCCGAGGCAACCCATGTTTCAGGCAAAAGCATACAAATCGGAAGTGTAGTAAAAATAAAGGAATAGCTCCTTTCTCCCAGGCTGTTTTGGCCTCATTCCTTTTACGCGCTTAAAAATTTTATATATGATTTTAAAAGGTCTATGGCTTCGTCTTCTGATGAAATTTGCTTTATTGATTCACGGAATTTACTGCTGCATTTCAATCCTTTGACAAACCATCCAAGCCGGCTGCGCATCATAAGGCATGCTTGCTTTTCTCCAAAATATTTTACTGACTCATGAATATATCTTGACATAACTTCAAAGCGATGTGCAAAATCTACACAAAACGATTCATTCCCTCTGAAACGTGCTAATACCTGAGCAAAAATCCATGGATTTCCTATAGCAGCCCTTCCAATCATAATACCATCACATCCTGTTTCATTTTGCATTTTAACAGCATCCTCCGGAGTAATAATATCTCCGTTTCCAATTACAGGAATAGAAACGATTTTTTTTACTGATGTTATGATTGACCAGTCTGCTTTACCTCTGAATCCCTGGGAAGCAGTTCGAGGATGCACGGCAATTGCATCCACACCGCACGCTTCAGCAATTTCTGCAATCCTGAAAGCATCATCTCCTGATTTATCCCATCCAGTCCTTATTTTTATGGTAACAGGTATAGTTACTGACTTTCGCACCGCTTTTAACAATAATTCCGCCCTTTCGGGTTCTTTCATCAGAACAACACCGGCACCTGTTTTAATTATCTTTTTAACCGAACAGCCAAAATTAATATCCAGTAAAGATGCCCCTGAAGATTCAACCATTTTAGCCGCTTCAGCCATTATTGAAGGATCAGCTCCAAATATCTGAACGGATAAAGGCTTTTCTTCAGGTATAGTGTCAAGCATTTTTAAAGTTTTTTTTGATCCGTGCACAAGACCGTTGGCGCTTATCATTTCAGAGCAGACAAGGCCGCAGCCGGCTTCTTTTGACAGAAGCCGAAAAGGTAAATTGGTAATACCGGCAAGTGGAGCCAGGATTGTTGAATTATCAAGAAATAGTGAACCGATTTTCAAAGGATTATGCATGGATAGTGCCTGAAGCTGGATTTGCGTAACAAAAAAGGCAGTTATGATAGCATGGATGAAGACTATAGGAGCCAATATCTGTGGACACCTTGCATCCGCACCCATTTTTGATTCTCTGTCCGGAATCTTTTTTAAGAGAAAGATGTCCGCCAAATAATTCTATCAAAAGATCATTGGGTACGCACGAGCTTTTTGTAATGCCGGAGTTTTCAGGAAGAATTGACAGCAATTCTTTCTCGCAGCAGGTTTGGAGGCTGATATTTTTATCAGACAGCTCATCTTTCATTTTCAGAACAATTTTGCTTTTTGTTTCAATGGGAGGATCAATGAAAGCAAAGCCCGGAATTTTTGCAGTTCTTTTTCGAATCTTGAGATAATCATCCATGAAGCTGGTTACACACCTTTTGATGCCATACTGAGAGACGTTGCTTGAAATATAATTGAAATCATGAAGATTGTCGTGAATCTTTCCATCTTTTGTTTTGTAAAAGCATATTGGATCAAATCTCCAGCTTATAGAACCGGCACCAAAATTTCTGCAAAGATATTCTAACTGACGCATTCGTTCCTCTAAAGCAGGCACATTTGGTTCAAGTAATGATTCCCTGGAATTTATGGTAAAATTAAAATAAAGATTATATCTTTTTTTTTTAAGTTTTTCTCCGAATCCGTTTTTTATGAAAGGCCCGAAATTTTTTGACCAGAATAAAATGGTATGCACCTTATCCTGGCCGGCAGGCACAATTGACACATGTTTGTTATACGGATTCACCACATCAAACCAGCCCATGTCAATTCGTCGCATAAACCACTTCATGTAAAATGCCGGTATATCAGTTCTTCTTGAGGCTGAAATTACTATTTTTTTCACTTCAGATTTCATCAATAAGCTGTCATTTACTTTTTTCTAAGATCCGCCAGAGATATTATTTCAGCTCCTCCCGACTCGTTAGGTGTTTTTTCTTTCTTTTTTTGGAATGTATCTTGTACTGATTCTTCCGGACAAATCACTAATTCCATTCGCACTTTTTTGCCGCTCATTGTAAACTCTCCACCATCAATATATGTATCCCTTAATATCCAGGTAACGGAGCGAAGCGGCGTTTGAAGAATCAACAGCTTTACATGATACCAGTCGACTTTACTATCCGGCAGAATTTGTTCTATTCTGGCAAAAATAAGCGGAACATCTTCAAAATATACCAAAACTACATCATTTTCTTTCGCCATTTATAAATATCCTTTGTCAGGGTTCACGGTTCACTATAACTACGCATCACAGTTCAAAAAATGGTATTGAAGTTTTAATGTTTTCATTATATCTTAATGTTTCGAAAATTTAAGACAAGTTCTTGATGCGCAAGGGATTGGCGCAGGCCGAATAAAATGTCATTCAAAAAAACAATAAACAAGAGCAATTCAGAGAATTCAAATGGAAAGAGAGCAAAGGAACTTTTTTGCCTCTATGCATTTTCCAGCCTCGTTGTAAAAAACAATATTACAGTTGACGAGATACTTCAAGGAACAATTGATTTAATACCCCCGGCCTCGCAATATCCGGAAATCACCTCTGCACGTATAATTTTTGAAGATAGAATTTATAAAACAAAAAATTTTAAAGATAGTAGCCGGAAGCAGACAAGTGACATCATTGTGCATGGCAAGCCAGCAGGAACCTTTGAGGTCTGTTATCTTGAACAACTATCTGAAAAAAACAGGGACTCTTTTCTTAATGAAGAAAAAGAGCTTGTCAATGTTATTACAGAACGGCTCGGAAAAATTATAGAGCGCAAAAAAACCGAGCAGGCATTACGTGAAAGCGAAAAAAGATTTCGTGAACTGGTTGAAAATGCACTGACCGGCATTTTTATTCTACAAGACTCGAAAATTGTTTATAATAATCCTGAACAGAAAAAGCATTTTAGCTGCCTTTCATGTTCTTTCAAGCTTATGGATTTCAAATGCATCCATCCTGATGATGTTGAGATGGTTAAGGAAAAATATCAGAAGATAGTTGCCGGAGAAGCAAAGTTTCTTAATATCAGCTTCAGATTTTATCCCCTTGGAGAAATAGATAACAAACTGGACAGAAAATGGGTTTACTGCCGAATTAGTCGAATAAAATATTCGGGGGGAAAAGCAATATTGTTCAACATGATGGACGTTACTCAATCCAGGGAATTGGAACGTCTGTTAAAAATCCAGGATAAAATGACTTCTCTGGGGCGTGTTACTGCCGGCTTTGCCCATGAAATAAGAAACCCGCTTTCAGGCATCAATATTTATTTAAACACGCTGGAAAAGATCTATGCCAAAACAGATGGACCGGAAAAAGTTAAAACAATAATAGGACAGTTGAAATCAGCCTCAAATAAAATTGAATCCGTCATTAAAAAAGTCATGGACTTTTCCAAACCCAGCGAGCCAGCGCTAATTCTGTCACAAATCAATCGGCCAGTTGAAGAGGCGGTAAATCTTTCCTCTGTCACATTACAAAAAAGCAATATTAAAATCGAAAAAGCTTTATCTGAAAACCTGCCGCCCTGTTATATCGACCGACATTTTATCGAACAGATAATTTTAAACCTGATGACCAATGCTGCTGAAGCAATGAAAGATATGAATGAAAACAAATAGTAATAAAAACATACATGGAAAATAATCGTATTTTTATAACTGTTGCAGACTCAGGAACGGGTGTGCCTTCCGGCATTAAAGACAGAATATTTGATCCGTTTTTTACTACTAAAAACGACAGCTCCGGAATCGGGCTAAGCATCTGCCACAGAATAATTACAGACCACGGCGGAGTTTTCGGTGTATTTGACAGTAACCTGGGCGGAGCTGAATTTAAGATTGAACTCCCGCTGGAACTAAAAAAAAAGCAGCGATGATTTCATACTCCATGTACATAGTCGATGATGAACGGGTCATAAGGGAAGGGATAACCATGGCCTTTGAATCCGACTACGAGGTAAATGCCTTTTCCACAGCCGAAACTGCAATCAAAGCCCTAAAAAGCAGCCCGCCGGATCTTATTCTTCTTGATATCAAACTACCGGGTATTAATGGCATTCAAGCGTTATGCGAAATCAAAAAGCTTTGCCCCAAAATTTTGGTCATAATGATAACTGCCTATGAAGATATCAAAACTGTAATTTCTGCCATGAAACTTGGAGCCTATGATTATGTAGTAAAACCCATTCACATGGATAAATTAGAGATAATTATCAGCAATGCGCTTGAAACTATAAGGCTTAGAAAAGAAGTTAAAGTTCTTCAGAATAAATATTTTAAGGAAAATCTTCCCTGTTTCATAGTAGAAAGTAACGCTATTCAAGATGTTGTGGAATTCATAGAAACTGTAGCAAAAAGCCCGGACACTCCTATCCTTATTCTTGGAGAAACCGGTACAGGCAAAGAATTCATTGCAAATGCCATACATGTTAGAAGCCCTAACTTCAACGGCCCCTTGATTACAGTAAATTGTGCAGCCATTCCAAAAGAACTTATTGAAAGTGAGCTGTTTGGTTATGAAAAAGGCGCTTTTAGCGGAGCTAACATATCCGGTAAAAATGGATTAATTGAAGAAGCAAAACACGGCACACTGTTCCTCGACGAGGTGGGCGACCTGAGCTTAGACGCCCAGGCAAAGCTTCTCCGTTTTCTTGAATCCGGAGAATTTTACAGAATAGGCAGTACAAAAAAGCTTACAATTAAAACAAGAGTGATTTCTGCCACGAACAAAGACTTAAACAAACTGATGGACAATGGTTTGTTTAGAAAAGACCTCTATTTTAGACTGGGAGTTATCAAAGTGCAGATTCCTTCACTAAAGGAGCGCCGCAAAGATATCATCCCTCTTGCAAAGCATTTCTTATACGAATTCAGCAAAAAATTCGACAAAATATTTACCGGTATTGATTCAAAGGCTGAAACAGCCTTACAGGAATACAAATGGACAGGCAACGTGCGTGAGCTGAAAAATCTTGTTGAAAGAGGAGTGCTTATTGGAAAGGGACCAAAGCTGACAATCCAGGACATTGGAATAGAGGAGTTTAATAGTAGAAAAATTACCGGGGAGGCCAGCAATATGCCATGCTGTCCTCCCATTACGCCTGCCGGTATTGATCTTCCATCTGTTCAAAAATCTTTAGAAAAATTCTATATCGAAAAAGCTATAGAAATGGCCGGAGGCAACGAAAACAAAGCAGCAAAACTCCTGAACATAAACTATCACACTTTCCGCTACCGAAGAAATAAATATAACTGATAGAGTTTAGTGTCTGATTTTGAAATTGAAACTGATTTTCTATTAACAATCAGGTCTTCAAGAAATGCTTGAAGAGGATGGAAGAATTTCGCGTTCGATTTCCTCAATCAGCGTGGGCAGATTAGGTTGTTTAAAGCTAATACCAGGCGCCGGGATCCGGTTGTGCTTGAGATCAGGAGATATGTGTTTATGCATGAGGATAGGTACTGGCCAATTCGGCGATGTGTGGATGTTCGAATGGGTCGTACCATGCGATTTTCTCGCCAACCTGATAGATTTCATAGCTGTAATTACGAATTTGTCCGGCCGCAAAGTCAACAAGTTCCCAGACATCCAAAACTACATCGCCTTCG
>DAOWEW010000050.1 GCA_030638305.1 Desulfobacteraceae bacterium | reverse complement strand
TCTTCTCACAGACTGGCTAAAGCTGAGGGCCAACTACGGCGAGGCGTTCAGAATGCCTTCCGCAGATGAGCTGGCTGGTGATTACACAACATGGGGAACACATTATGTGGGCAACCCAGATCTAACGCCTGAAACAAGTAAGACATATGAAGGGGGTATAGACTTTTTTGTTGATTCATTTAATGCCTCTCTTACTTATTTTCAAACCGACTTCAAAGATAAGATCGACGATGACGGCGGTTGGCCTGACAGAACATATATTAACATCGGCAAGGCTAAAGTTGAAGGGATAGAAGGTGACGTTTCGTATGATCTTGGCTCTCTCTTTTCCTGGGATTATAAGGTAAAACCCTATGTCAGCTTTACCTGTCTCACCAAATACAAGGATAAGGAAGCTAATGAAGACCTTAAATACACATCGGATTGGCACGTATCCTATGGCATTACAATATCCGATTATGATGGGTTTTCCGCAAATTTGAACTTTGCTTATACCGGCAAACAGGATATAGATGACTGGAGAAATGCAGATGCTGTTACATGGGTAGCTCCCAGAATCGAAAAGGGAAGTTTCACTGTAGCAAATTTTACTATTGCAAAAAAAATATTAAGCACTGAAAAATATGGAGGAATAACTTTAAAAGGAGAAATTCAAAATCTCTTTGACAAAGATTATGAATATATAAATGATTATCCCATGCCGGGCAGAACTTTCTTTCTTGGCCTGAGGTATGATTTTTAAAATGACATGATGACATTGATGGCAGGGAGAGTTTCCTGCGGAGTATCTCCCCTGCCCTGAATTTTATGAGGATAAGATGAAAAAACTCCAACATTACTATTTATGTGTCTTTATTCTTTTTGCAATTCTCTGTAGTGCAGTTCCGGTATTTTCCCGTCCGATAGAATTTACTGATGCTCAGGGCAAACATATCTCAATTGCAAAAAGTCCATCAAAGGTTGTTTCCCTGGTACCCGGCATAACCGAAATTATTTTTAGAATAGGGGCAGGAGATGCGGTCAAGGCCGTTACACATTACGACACTTATCCGCCTGAGACGGTTCATAAAACAGTCGTTGGGGGCTTCTTCTCACCATCCCTTAAGGCTATTGAGACGATACAGCCCGATGTGATTTTTTTATCCGGTCTTCATAAAGAAGTGAGAAAAAGATTTGAAAACGAAAAATGTCAATTAATCAACCTTGATGCAAAGTCTGTTTCCGATATCTATAAAAATATTGATTTGTTAGGCAAAATTTTTAACAGGCAAAAGCAAGCAGAAACACTTATCAAAGATATAAGAAATGAGCTTCAAATTGTTGCAGAGAAGGTGGAAAAAATTCCGGAATCAAAGAGAAAAAGGGTTATTCGTCTCATGGGGCGTGATCAGGTTATGACTCCCGGTGATGATTCTTTTCAAAATGAATATATCAGAATCGCCGGCGGTATTTCTCCAACGCTAAACAAAAATGGTAATATTGTACCTGTAACGAGAGAGGAATGGATAAGGTTTAACCCTCAGATTATATATGGCTGTGGTGGAAACAAAGAAACTGCCATGAAGTTTTTCGACAAGCCCGGCTGGAAGGATGTAGATGCAGTAAAAAACGGTAAGATATTCTATTTTCCCTGCGAGTTGACATGCAGGGCATCCACCCATGCCGGTTATTTTGCTTCATGGCTTTTCGCCAGGATTTATGAAAATGAGTTTTCCAGGAAAGAAGTACAAGTCTTTAAAGATCATATATTTAAATCACGTCATTTTGATCTTGATCTTGATTACATAGAAGATGCACGCATTGTATACAGCAGAATCCATGATTGCGTGAACAAAACCTTGATTATCGAATTCAAATCACCATTATCGGTTGTTTCCTCCCTCGAAGGACAACGCAAGCATATCATATCTGTAGGAAACCATTATTCTCCCCCTCCATGCTGGGGGCTTGGGCATAAACTTGGATTGAAAAAAATAAGGGAGCGGGTATATCAGGTCATCGGTAAATCGGAAGATGAGGTCAGTTTTATTTTTACGGGTGCGAATATGGACAACCTGGCGGTAAAGCAAAAACAATTTAAAGATATGAAGGTATATGCCCTGGTAACTGCCGGAGTTAAATCAAATGCCGTCAGGATGTCAGTTGATGAAGGAAGGTTTTATGAACCAGGGACTATAAATATCATTCTTTTAACCAATATGAAGCTGACACCGCGCGCCATGACAAGAGCCATCATCAGCGCTACTGAGGCTAAAACTGCAGCGTTGCAGGATTTTGATATCAGGAGCAGTTGTACTCCCCTCATTCACCAGGCTACCGGAACAGGAACCGATAATATCATCGTTGTAGAGGGCAAAGGAAGTCAAATTGACAATGCAGGCGGTCACACAAAGATGGGGGAACTGATTGCAAAGGCCGTATATGAAGCTGTTCAGGAAGC
>DAOWEW010000044.1 GCA_030638305.1 Desulfobacteraceae bacterium | reverse complement strand
GGCTTCAGGGAGAAGTGAACTTGTATCCCTTTTGAAATATTACTGGGATAATCACTGGAAAAAGAATCCTAACTTAACGCTGGTTATATGTGGATCAATTGCCAGTTTTATGCTGAAACATATTGTCCATTCAAAAGCGCTACACAATAGAAAAACATTTGAAATCAAGCTTCCTTCTCTGACCGCCTCTGAAGCCAAACTCTTTTTTAAAAACCTTCGTTCAGATTTTGAAATAGCCAAGTTTTTAATGGTGTTTGGCGGAATCCCAAAATATATGGAGCAAATTAATCCACGACTATCATTTTCAAACAACGTGGACAGATTATGTTTTCAAAAGAATGGTTTCTTTGTGAATAAATTTGAAACCATATTTAAAGAGCAGTTTAAAGTAGTCAAGAATTATGAGCGTATAGTGAAAGTTCTCTCTCAAAAGAGTTGCTCAAAAGAAGAAATTGGAAAACATTTAAAAATCTCTTCAGGAGGCGGGCTTACCAGCTACATTAATAATCTGGAACAGGCCGATTTTATAAAAGTGTTTACTCCAAAAGCACCGTTTGGCGCAAATGGAGAAAAAACAAAAAAACTTGTTTTATGGGATGAATGGTTACGATTTTATTTTAACTATATTGAACCGAACAGGAATATTATCGAACTTAATACTGAGCCGGGGTTGTTTGATAAAATAGCCGGGCAAAGCCTGAATAATTATTTCGGTCTGGCTTTTGAAAAACTGTGTATGAAAAATCTCCTGAATATTTTTAAGAATATCGGTTATGACATACATCAAATTATCGGTTTCGGGCCATTTTTCAGACAGCGAAAAAGAAATAAAAGCCATGATGAAGGTTTGCAGATAGACATTCTAATCCATAAAAAAGGGCAAGTTTTAACATTAATTGAGTGTAAATATTCAACAACACCAATCAGCACATCAATAATTCCTGAAATAGAGCGAAAAATAAAATTTCTAAAAGCTCCCCGTCACTTCACAATAGAACGAATTCTAATTTCAGGCGGAGAAATTACAGCAAATCTTCAGAAAAGTGATTATTTCCATCATATAGTCGGCGTGGAAACACTCTTTTAATCTGCTTTATCGCATCATACCATAACGAATGTTCCATATTGCGGAATAAAAAACCTTTGTGGAAAGATCCGTTATATGTCTGCAAGAAAACCAGCGATATTCTTGATAGCTTTGTGGGAGGTACAGAGCAGAATATAAAAGAAGCATTCGAAGAAGCCGAATCAGAAGAGTCTGTTTTGATAATAGATGAAGTTGATTCTCTGCTTTTCAGCCGTGATTTTGTTTGCCCCAAATTTATTATTTTTTTACTTCCTATTCTTTATATTGCCATAAACACTTATTTTAATTTTTGGACGTATTTTACTATCGGTTTCCAGATAGATTGTATCAAAAAAGCGACTTTTTTCATTTTTCAGATTTGTTACGATTAATAAGTATTCTGATACTTTTGATGATTTTATGACATTCTCTATTTTATAGCTTATGTCTTTACCTTTTTGGGCTTTTACTCCAAGTATTTTAAAAGGATATTTTTTTTCAGGAATTATTTTAATTGATTGTTTAATATGTTCTCCGGCATAACCCGTGAGAATTACACTCTTGGGTGCAATAGTTACAAATTTATCAACTTTGCCTTGAATAACAAAATTGAATTTCGGATGCTTTTTGTCATTAGTATGGATAACTATGTTTTTTTTGAGCTCTCTTCCACCATATCCCCTTGAATTAACTTTAATATTGATTTTGCCCTCGCTACCCGGAGGGATAAGTCTCGTAAAAGAGACCGCTGTACACCCTCAGCCGGTTCTTACTTTTTCAATATTAAAAGGAGCAGTTCCTTTGTTTTGAATAATAAAAGTATGGTTTATCGCAGTACCTTCAACAACCGGCTCAAACTTATAATTATTTACCGGCAGCCAGGCCGAAGGATATGTTTTAACATTATCTTCGGCATCTTCTGCTTTTAAAGATACATTAAAATTTGAAAAAAGAAAAAAGAAAAGAAAAAAGAAACACAGGTTTTTAATCTTCATTTTTAAAACTCCTTTTAACCTAACAGGTTTAATCTAAGTTAAACATTTTTTTAACTCCGCCCTTTGTATCTCCGAGGTATCGGTAGCCGTCTTTCCCCATAATCTCACCGGGATTTAAGAGTATCGCCTGGTCAATGGGATGTCAAACACAAACCGCCTCCGCGGGCCAAAGGTCAGCCGACCAGCAATTCTAATTATGGCTTTTAATGGTGGACATCAAGGTCTATAGCTATCTTATCTTATTGCTTAATATTAATTTTAACGATATGTTTCATTTTGGTTACACTCATATAATGTTGTAATAGTTCACAGGATAATGATTCCCCATAACTCGTGGATACGCCCCTTTTAGCCTTTTGAAGAAACATGCAGGTGAAATCAGTGAAATACACTGAACCTTCGATGAAGTTGAAAAAAACTTATGCCGATCTCAAACAGAGAGTGGAAGAACGAACTGCTGAAGCAGTTAAAGCAAAAGAACTGCTCAGACGGGAAATAGAAAAACGAAAGCGGGCAGAGGAGGCGTTGCGCGAAAGCGAAGAAAAATATTGTTCTATGATGAAGGCTATGAATGATCCTGTTTATATTTGTTCAAGGGATATCACAAAGAGAAGGCTTCAGGAAATTGCAATTCAGGAAGAAACAGAGCGCCTTAGAAATGAGAACATTAGGTTAAGGTCTTCCATAAAGGAAAGATACAAGTTTGGAAATATTATTGGCAAGAGCCGGCCAATGCAGGAAATATATGAACTTATTTTAAAGGCAGCTAATTCTAACGCCAATGTGGTTATTTATGGTGAATCCGGAACCGGCAAAGAAATGGTTGCAAGAGCCATACATGATATGAGCAATAGAAAAGAGAAGGCTTTTGTTGCCGTGAACTGCGGAGCTATCCCTGAAACACTTCTTGAGAGTGAATTTTTTGGCTATAAAAGAGGAGCCTTCACCGGGGCAAACATGGATAAGCATGGATACCTGGACCTTGCAGGGGGAGGCACTCTTTTCCTGGATGAAGTTGGTGAGCTTGATCTTAATCTGCAAGTAAAATTACTAAGAGTTATTGATGGCGGAGGTTATACGCCTGTCGGCAGTAATAAAACCAAATACTCAGATTTCCGGATTATAGCTGCTACAAATAAAAATCTGGTGGAACAGGCTAACAAAAATTTGATGCGGGAAGATTTTTTTTACAGGATACATGTCATACCTGTTACTCTACCGCCTTTAAAGGAACGTAAAGAGGATATTCCTTTGCTGGTTGAACATTTTCTGGAACTTCATTGCAATACTAAAGACAGGCAGAGCCTCCCGGTAAAAATCTTTGAAGCTCTTCACAATCATGATTGGCCCGGCAACGTTCGGGAACTTGAAAATGTCTTAAAACGTTATTTTACAATACAGCGTCTTGATTTTGTCAACCCCTGCAAACCCCATGCGGCAAACAAGGCTAATGATTATTCAATGCAAGAAAGTACGGGGCTGCGTGATGCAGTGGAGCTGTTTGAAAAAAACTATATTTCCGAAGTGTTAAATCAAAATAAATGGCACAAACGTAAGGCAGCAGAAATGCTGGGCATACCTGAAAGAACTCTTTACAGGAAATTAAAACAATTTAACCTAAGTTGAGCTCTCTCGGGATCATAGCATGTTGATTTTATAGCAAAATTTGCTGTCGGTATTTGAGTCTCAAAATTTGCTACCACAACATATTGTGGCAGTACTTTCTGAATCCACTATATGAATGGCATTGTATCAAAAACATCCCGAGAGAGCTCAAGTTGAGCGTTTTTTGGGGAAGAATAAAAAATCGTTTAATTTAGATATTGCGCTGTCCGGAATATCCTCGGCGTCTAACGGTGAAACAATAACTCAATTTTATGGCATTTTTGCATTTTTTACACGCTGATCTAACTAAATTGTATTTTGTAGGGAGTAGTGGAAAACAGTGTCAAAAAGGATGTAGCAGGTGAATTAGGGGTGGTATAGTTACCACCCCTTTTTTTCTCCATGCCAGCCTTCCAGCACTGCAGCTCAATTAAGATGATACGGAAGGCTTTTTGCCCAATTCCTCAATTCGTTTATTGATAACATCCAATGATTTTTGCATGTAATCGGCATCAGCCTTTAGCATGTCAATCTCATCGGATGTGCCTGCCGGATAGGCCGGGCCAACAGGCGGATACCATCCGTACCCTCTGTCAAAACCGCGTCCCCGACTCCGGTCGGGGCCGAATCCACCTCGAAATCCGCGTCTTAGCCCTGAACCTCTACCCCCTAAATCTCTGCCATAGATAGAGCCTTCAGTGAACCTGGGATTGTATCCCGCATTTGCAGGATTACAACGGCCCCTGGCTCCGCCGGTCATGGAACCGGCACCCATCGGACCTGTTTGATCAAATCCTGGCATAGTATCACCTCCTCAATGTAATTTTGTTTTGGATTGAATGATTACCGTTTACCGTCTGTTACCGCGGCCTTGTCCCGCTCCTCTGCCTTTTCCCTGACTTCGGCCTGCACCCCTGCCTGTTCTCTGTCCCCTACCGGTTTCCATACCGCCTTGATCCTGTGGTGCAGGGCTTCCGCCCTTAGGGCCACACTTCCCCAAGCCTTGTCCCGTTTTCGGGCCCTGGCCCTGGGGGCCTGTTCTATCTTGTTGTGGCATATTGCTCACCTCCTTCCATGCCTTTTTCCGCCTCTTCTGCGTTGACGCCCACCCATACCGCGAAATTCATATACACCGCCCCCGATTTTCAGGACTTTTCCGGTAACCAA
Organism: Desulfobacteraceae bacterium; assembly: GCA_030638305.1. The sequence continues at coordinate 218 of DAOWEW010000044.1, read as the reverse complement.
AGCTTCTGCTTCAATGCTGCGGGCACTGGCAAGAATTCGGCCGTAGGTATGCCGGGATACCTCCATCATATTTGCGGCCGTTTCCTGATCCAAGTGTTCAAAATCGCTCAGCCTGATGGATTCCAGTTCTTCCACGGACATAAAAATCTCGCCGGTAACGGTCACTCCCTGAGGAACAAAAGCAGCTATGGCCGGATAGGCGGATACAAATCTGGGCT
>DAOWEW010000041.1 GCA_030638305.1 Desulfobacteraceae bacterium | reverse complement strand
GGCCGTCCCTTTGTAACGTTAAAATGTGCCGCCACTTTGGATGGACGTATTGCAACCAGAACAGGTGATGCCAGATGGGTTTCAGGTGAAGAATCAAGAAAATTTGTCCATAAGCTTCGTCATGCCTCGGATGCAATTATGGTCGGTGTTAATACTGTTAAAATTGACGATCCCAGTCTGACTACCCGTTTGGACGATATGAATGGTTCAGACCCTGTTAGAATAATACTTGATACCAATCTTTCTATATCTGAGGAAGCCAGGGTATTACAGCTTAATTCTGATTCTGCTACAATTATAATAAGTTGCGATTCTGTTTCAGAGGATAAAAAAAAGAGAATAGAACAAAAAGGCGCTAAAGTTATTGAAGCTCCGCTGAAGGACGGAGTTATAGATCTTGCTTCACTTATGACGCATCTCGGAACTTTGGATATCACAAGTCTGCTGATTGAAGGTGGAAGCAGAGTTAATGCATCTGCGCTTTCATTGGGAATAGTTGATAAGGTGATATTTTTTTATGCTCCGAAAATTCTTGGAGGCGATGATGGTATTCCCATGTGCAAGGGGCATGGACCTGATTTGATGAAGCATTGTATTTCAGTTAAAAATATAAATGTTTGCCGTTTTGGTGATGATGTAATGATCGAAGGATATGTTGGGTAACCTAAAACTTCCATCAACAAGGTCTGTATGTTTACAGGGATAATAGAAGGTCTTGGCACTATTACAACGATTCGTTCTTCAGGACAGGGTAAGCGCCTAACCATTAAGGCTGATTACTCTCTTGACCAAACTAAAACAGGAGACAGCATTGCAGTTAACGGTGCCTGTTTGACGGCTGTTGTGATTGACAGAAAAAGTTTTGAAGCTGATGTGTCTCCTGAAACCTTTTCAAAAACAACATTCGGAAGAGCAAAAATAGGAGATCGGGTTAATCTTGAGCGCGCGCTCCGTCTTTCGGATCGTATAGACGGACACCTTGTTTCAGGACATATAGATGGAATAAGCTCAATAAAAAACATAAAGACATCAGGGAATGCTATAATAATTATTTTTGAGGTGACTGAATCCTTATCTCGTTACATGATCAGAAAGGGATCAATCGCAGTAGATGGCATCAGCCTTACCATAAATAATTGCGATAAAACAAGTTTTGAGGTGAGTATAATCCCTCATAGTGTACAGCTAACTGACCTGGGCTTTAAAAAGATTGGAGATCGTGTTAATATTGAAACAGATATGATAGGAAAATATGTTGAACGTTTTATAATAAATGATAATTACGAAGAACAAAAATCGCAAAAATTATCCAAGAACTCATTGATTGATAAGCAATTTCTGGCAAAATCCGGTTTTCTATAATCTAAGTTGAGTGATTTTGGGGGAAGAAATGTGCTGAGACCTAGATGCGCAAGAGATCAGTGCAGATCAAGCCAAAAATCGCTCAATTTGGGTTTAACCGTGAAGGAGATATTAGAAAAATGTCACTTATTAGTATTGAAGAAGCTATTCAGGAGATCAAGGCAGGTCGAATGGTTATCCTTGTTGATGATGAAGATCGTGAAAATGAGGGTGATCTAACGATGGCTGCTGAAGCAGTTACTCCTGAAGCCATTAATTTTATGGCGAGATATGGACGGGGACTGATTTGTCTCTCTATGAAAGGTGAAATGCTTGATGCCCTTGATCTTCCGCCAATGGTTGACAACAATACATCTTCCTTTAAAACAGGTTTTACCGTATCAATAGAAGCAAGACGCGGTGTAACAACAGGAATTTCTGCTGCTGATCGTGCTACAACGATTCTTACGGCTGTTGCAGATGACGCCAAAGCTAATGATCTTGTCAGGCCGGGACACGTATTCCCCTTAAGAGCAAAAAAAGGTGGTGTTATGGTCAGGACAGGACAAACGGAAGGGTCTGTTGATCTTGCACACCTTGCGGGTTTAAAGCCGGCCGGTGTTATTTGCGAAATAATGGACGAAGATGGTACTATGTCCAGAATGCCGTCTCTTGAAAAATTCAGTGAAAAACACGGTCTGGGAATATGTACGATTGCAGATCTGGTAAAATATCGTATGCGTACGGAATCTTTTGTACGCAGTGCAGCGGAAACAACTATACCTACTGCATATGCAGGGAAGTTTAAGGCCATTGTTTATGAGAATGATGTTGATGATCTGCTTCATATTGCCCTCGTTAAAGGAGAAATTGATCCGGGGAAACCGATACTTGTTCGAGTGCATTCGGAATGCCTGACCGGTGATATCTTTGGTTCTCTTCGATGCGACTGCGGAGATCAGCTTCATAAAGCAATGGAACAGATAGAAAAAGAAGGCGCAGGTGTGCTTCTTTATATCAGGCAGGAGGGCCGTGGCATTGGTCTTGTAAACAAATTAAAAGCTTACGCGCTTCAGGATCAGGGCCTTGATACAGTTGAGGCGAACGAAAAGCTCGGATTCAAGCCTGATATGAGAGATTACGGCATGGGCGCTCAGATTCTGGTGGATCTTGGGGTCAGAAAGATGAGGCTGCTTACAAACAATCCTAAGAAAATGGTTGGGCTTGATGGATATGGCCTGAGTATTGTTGAACAGGTGCCGATTGAAATAAAGCCTAATGAGTACAACAAGGATTATCTTGAGTGTAAAAAACTTAAGATGGGACATCTGCTTAATGTTGATTCAAGACTATAACCTCAGGGAAAAACGGTTTACGGTTCACGGTTTACGGTTTACGAAATAAAAAAACCGTGAACCGTGAACTGATAACCGTGAACGGTTATCTTATAAATCGGGAGGAATATAAATGCCGAAAGTGATAGAAGGTAAACTTCTTGCCAAAGGGAAGAAGTTTGCCATAGTGGTTAGCCGTTTTAATGATTTTGTTACCGGCAAGCTAACAGAAGGTGCAGTTGATGCATTGCTGCGTTCCGGTGCTGATACAAAAGATATTGAAATAATAAAAGTGCCCGGTGCTTTTGAAATACCGCTGATTGCGAAAAAATTAGCAGAAAAAAATCGTTATAATGCCATTATATGTCTTGGCGCCGTGATTCGTGGAGCGACCTCGCATTTTGATTATGTAAGCGCTGAAGTAACTAAAGGTGTTGCAATGGTCAGTCTGGAATACGGAGTTCCTGTAATATTCGGAGTTATAACAACTGATACAATCGAACAGGCCATAGAACGCTCCGGCATGAAATCCGGTAACAAAGGATGGAGTGCGGCATTAAGTGCCATAGAAATGGCTAATCTGATTGAAGCGGTTAGCTAACGCATAAACTATAATGATAAACCGACGCAAGGCACGGGAACTTGCCATACAGGCTCTTTTTTATATAGATATGAGTCATAATGACTCAAAAGAAGCTGTTAAGCTTTTTTGTGAGAATTTTGTGACCTCAAAAAAAGATTTATCCTTTTTTTTTAGACTGGTCAACGGTGTTGTTGAGGCCAGGCCTGAAATTGACTCAATAGTTGAGCGATTTTCCAGTAATTGGAAAATCAGCCGCATGTCCATTGTTGACAGAAATATTATAAGAATTGCTGTATATGAGATGCTTTTCTGCAGTGATATTCCATCAAAGGTATCTATTAATGAGGCTATTGATATAGGGAAAAAATTCGGCACCGAAGAATCTGGTGCTTTTATAAATGGAATTCTTGACAGCATACGCATTGCACTAAAAAAAGAAAAAATTACCAGACCGCAAGCCATGCCAAACGAGATTAAGGAGGCCTTTTGATTATTAAAGAGATGGCTGTTGGGGCGCTTATGGCAAACTGCATAATATTAGGGTGTGAAAAAACCGGAGAAGCTGCAGTAATAGATCCCGGAGATGAAACAGAAAGAATTCTTTTGTCCCTTGCAGACTCAAAGCTGAAATTAAAATATATAATAAATACGCATGGCCATTTTGACCATGTTGGCGGCAACAAAAAAATGAAAGAAGCAACAGGCGCTGATATTCTTATTCATCTTCTTGATGCACCAATGCTGAGCCGGCTTTCGTCTGATGCAATTTTATTTGGATTTTCAGCAGAGAACTCGCCGCCACCTGATAGAACCTTGGAGGATAACGATACTATAAGCTTTGGCGAAATCAGATTAAAGGTTATACATACTCCCGGGCATTCACCTGGAGGAATTTCGCTTTATACTGATAGCAAACTTTTTGTCGGAGATACGCTTTTTGCCGGTTCGATTGGACGCAGTGACTTGGCTGGAGGAGATTTTAACGCACTGATATCAAGCATAAAGAACAGACTATTTGAGCTGGATGATGATGTAAATGTCTTCCCGGGACATGGGCCTAACACTACCATAGGGAAAGAAAAACTATCCAATCCATTTGTTGGACTACAGTAATTCTAATTTTGAAGAATTGTTGGTTGCAGGAAATATAGTTACTCATATTCTATTCCCTGACGCTTCAAAATATCATAATACATCATAATCTTGCTTATATATTCTATGGGCTCTGTTCCCCTGCAATATCCGTATCTGGCCTTTTTATAATATTTCTGGTGGCTTAAAAGAGGCAGAGTTATTGAGAGTGATGACCATTTATCTGGGTCAAGATTCATTTCACGAGCAATATCCCGAGCATCAAAAATATGTCCTTGGCCAACATTGTAAGCAGCGAGAGCTATAAATAACCTGTTTGAATTTTTTGCATTTTTAAAATAAGTATAAAGATCCTTCAAATGCCGAACACCGGCATTAATATTTTGTGTTGGATCTAAAATATTTTTTACCCCAAGGCTTCTTGCTGTGGAGCGGGTGAGCTGCATAAGGCCTCTTGCCCCTGATCTGCTTCGCGCTCTTGGATTAAAATGAGACTCCTGGTACATCTGTGCTGCAATTAATCTCCAGTCTAAATCATGGTAATCTGCCGCTTTCATGATAATTTTTTTATATTTTGGAAGTCTGCTTTTAAGCCTTCTGTGATATGCTCTAAGGTCAACAAAATCGAAATCATCAATATTTACATAATACTTGTTGTATATTGTATTGAATTTACCATTTTCTTTAATGAGTTTGAAAAAGCAATTTATTCGAGAAAGGAGATCTTGTGCATTTCGATTTACAGCCCATCCCAGAAATTCCTGTTCGTTTATCGGATATGCTAATACGGCATTGTGATAGTACTTCTGATTAAGTAACGCGATATTGCTGTCAGCTATTGTAATTTCTATCTCTTCTTCAGCAACCTGACGTATAAGTTCCTCAGTAGGCAAATCATTGTGCAGCTTAATTTCAAGGTCAATTCCTTTATTTTTTAGTAAGTTAAGTCTTTCCTCGTAGGAAGTGCCAGTTCTAACATGAACAATTTTTCCCGCAAGATCATCCGGGCATTTAATTGATCTGTTTGTTCGATGTGTGATTACGTATTGCTGGATTGGCATATATCCATTTGAAAAGGAGATCCACTTTTCCCTTTCAGGCAGAATGGTCATACTGGCAGCAATAAATGAACCAGTATCTTTCATCATGGCAGGAATCATACCCTCCCATTTTTCAGCAATTCTAACCTTTAATTTAACTCCGAGATAATCAGCAAAAGCTTTTGCAAGATCATACTCGAAACCCATTGCCTGTCCCCTGTACAGGTAGTAACAGTTGGCATTATTACGTGTAACAACAGTAACTTCACCGGCTTCAAGAATGTCCTCAAGCATATTATCAGGACTCTGTTCCTTGCCACATCCAAAATAGCAGACTGAAAAAACAAACAATACAACCATTATTGCCAAAATTTGGTGTGCTGACTTTTTATTGAAAAATATTTTATCTTTAAGGTAATGCAAGTTAGAATGCTCCAAGTTGGCATTTATTAATTTTAATATTTATGCTTTCACATATACCGCTAACTGTCATTTTATTTACTTTAAAACAGAATGCGATATCCCATGCACTTTTACAAGCGAGTTTTCCTTCAACAAGATTGTCGGTAATTGTATCTTTAAATTTTTGGTCCGTTGTCTTTACAGGTGTTACAATTTTTTTATCAGGTTTATATCCAAACAACCCCAGCCGGCATTTTACCAACCTGCAATTAATTAAATCTGCAATCACTCCAACCTTGCAGGGAGAAACATTGCACTTTTTTGCTATCAAAAATGCAGCTGCACATGAGAGTTCACTGTTTAATGAATGTGTTAAAATCTCATATTTAATTAAGCTGTCAGGTGTTGCGTTGTGCCTGTGTTTATCGACCAATTTTTTATCGCTGTTTTCGGAAACCATTTTTATCTTTCCAGATTGCCCACGTTCCTTCCAATTTTTTCTTCCCACATAAAATTTTTTATATTTTTATCATTCCTGCTGAATTCTATTCCGACAAGATAGATTTTATTGCCTTTTTGCTGATACTTTTCAGAATATTTTTTCTTTTTTATCTGTTCAAGGGCGGTTCCTTTTGTTTTATCAACCTCAATCACCTTGAACTCCATGATATAAATTTTATCATCAAGCTTTACGGTTAAATCAATTCTTCCCTGATTGGTTGTGTCTTCAGCTGTTACGTCAAGACCTGCGGCTGTAAAGTACGAATAAAAAATTGAAGCATAATAGCCTTCATAGTGTGCTATTTTATTTTTTCTATACCAATCATGGGGGATAGATGAAAAAAAAGAGAGAAATATTTCTTCCAGATCATCTAATCTTGCTTCAAGTAATGCACGGTAAACTGATATCAAGCGTTTTTCTTTTTTTGCAGGGGGGCAGGAATAATGATTCAGAATTACATCGGTAAAACTCATTCGAACTTCAAGATTGGGAAATCCAAGCAAATAACTCGTTCTTGAACCAAGTTTTATTTCTTCTTTAATAGTCAGATAACCGGTTTGAAACAGCAGGGTTTCAGGTTCAAGATGCTCAATCTCAAAACTTCCGAGAAGTCCTTCTCCTGCCTCAAAAAGTTCGAGCAAAGGAATATAATATTGATTCTCTTTCAGCAGTTTTATCAGAAATGACGGTGTGCCTGTTTCAAACCAGTAGTTT
>DAOWEW010000132.1 GCA_030638305.1 Desulfobacteraceae bacterium | reverse complement strand
TTCCCAGCTTCCGAGCCTCCAGGCCTCCTATCCGGATATCGTCCGCGTGTGTCCGCGTGTGTCTGTGGCTAATTCTAAAAGGAGTTTCTACATGCAAGTTCCATTTTTAAACCTGAAATCACAATACGAAACCATCAAAGATGAAATTCATGACGCTATTAACCAGGTGATCGCAAAAACCGCTTTTGCCGGCGGCCCATTTGTCTCCCAATTTGAAAAAGAATTTGCTGAATTCTGCAAATGTCAATATGCCATCGGAGTCGGCAGCGGAACAGAAGCGCTCTGGATACCGCTTCTCGCTCTCGGCATAGGCCATGGAAACGAAGTAATAACAGTTCCAAACACTTTTATCGCAACCACAGAAGCCATCAGTTTTTGTGGAGCCACACCGGTATTTGTAGATATAAACGAAAAAACATATAACATGAATCCTGATCTGATAGAAGCGGCCATCACACCAAAAACCAAGGCAATCATACCTGTTCACATCTTTGGACAAACAGCAGATATGGAGCCTATTATGAAAATCGCCGGAAAACACAACCTTTTTGTCATTGAAGATGCATGCCAGTCTCACGGCAGTAAATACAAAGAAAAACGAGCAGGATCTATCGGTGATGCAGCGGCTTTCAGTTTTTATCCGGGAAAAAATCTCGGCGCCTTTGGAGAGGGCGGAGCCATAACAACCAATAATTTGGAACTATCCAAAAAGATGCAGATGTTTCGAGACCACGGTCAGGCAAAAAAATACTACCATAATATGATAGGTTGGAATGCCAGGATGGACGGAATCCAGGGGGCAGTACTCAGCGTAAAATTAAAACACCTCGAATCGTGTAATAAAGCACGAAGAAAAAACGCACATTTATACAATGAACTTCTTTCTAATGTTGACGGTGTTATAACACCAGGGGAAGCAGATTATGCAAAGCATGTATACCACATCTATGCAATCCGGGTTCAAAACCGCGATACACTGATAAAAAAATTAACAGAAAAAAATATAGCCTGCGGAATCCATTACTCTGTTCCAATACATCTCCAGGAAGCATATAGTTTTCTCGGCCATGGCAAAGGCAGCTTTCCAATCGCCGAAAAATGCGCCAAAGAATTCGTATCACTGCCAATGTTCCCGGAACTGACCAGGGAACAAATAGAATACGTAGCAGACAACGTAAAAAAACAATAGGTGCGGCAAAAAAGATTCACATTGCTTTTTTTGTTCTCAGCACCCCGTCATCTGTTCTTTGCTTTGACCTTTTTTCTCTCCGCTCTTTGCCCCATCAATTTTTCTGTGTCCGCGGCTAATTTTTTTCATCTTTCTGACATTAACATCATAAGCTTTCATGTAACATGTTAAACCCATGAAAAACAGTCTGATAATTATACCATTTCTGATCACAGTGTTAATGATGCCATCTCTTCTGCTTGCAGTGGAGATAGCGCCGAGGATAAGTGACAGGGAAATAGTAGAAAGACTTACAAAATTGGAAGAGGGGCAGAAGCATCTTGATAAACAGATTGACGGTGTCAATAAACGGATTGATGATCTTCGTTCTGAGATGAACAGTCGTTTTCAGGCAATCGACAAGAGGTTTGACAGCCTTCAGTGGATGTTGGGGCTTTTTATTACAATTGCTCTTGTAATACTGGGATTTGTGCTTCGTATGCAGTGGCAGATGCAAAGAAGGCAAACCCGTATGGAGATATCTCTTGAAACATATAAAGACGAACTTGCCTTCATAAAAGGGCTTATAGAAAAACTTCTCCCTCCCAAAGGTGTACTTTAAGCGATTAGTTCTAAATTTGCTCAAAGGGCATGATGGTTTTTTATCTGTCAAATCTGCAGAAAAAAATGTCCGCGTCAGTCTGCGTAAGTCTGCGGCTAAATATATCCTGGCCTTTTGAACGGACATGGTAAAGGTAAGCGAATACATAAACGAACGGGGCAAGTCGCCTTATGCGGAGTGGCACGATCACCTGGATGCGAGAGCAGCCGCAAAGGTCTCGACAGCATTGTATCGGCTTGAGCAGGGGAACTTTTCGAATACAAAAGGTGTTGGCGGTGGAATTTTTGAGTACAGACTTGATTTTGGCCCCGGCTACCGAATCTATTTTGGCAAAGATGGTGAGAGTGTTGTGATTATTTTGGGCGGTGGAACAAAGAAACGCCAACAACGGGATATAAATGCCTCAAAGGCTTACTGGCAAGATTATAAAGCTCGGAAACGCAAAACTAAGTGAGATATTATCATGGTTTTAACAAGAGATTTTCGGAAAACAATACAAGCTCGTGCGAAAAAAGATCCTGCGTACCGCGAAGCTATACTGACCGAGGCAGTACACAGCTTTTTGTCTGGTGACGTGGAGGTTGGAAAGGCAATGCTGCGCGATTACATAAACGCTACCATTGGTTTTGAAGCGCTTAGTCGGCAGCTCGACAAACCTAGCAAAAGTCTTCAACGGATGCTAAGCTCCTCCGGCAATCCGAAAACAAACAACTTCTTTGAAATTCTGAGTTTCTTACAGCGTAACGAGGGACTGGAGCTTGTGGTTACCGCTCGCTATCATGCGGATGATAGAACACATGGGATTGCCGCATAGAGATAAAAGTGACACTATTTAACCACTAAGCTAACATTTTTCCGCTTTCCGCTTTGTTTTTTGGCTGACTTGGCCAAACAAAACTATCCCCGCTTTCGCGAATAAATAATATGTAACTAAAATGGAAATTTACTCAGTTATTGTCAGCGTAAGTCCGCGGCTAATTTAATAGTATAGGAATTTCTATTTTATAGTCAATTTTATCAATAGGTTAAAAACTATCAGTACATAACGAATTGTTCTTAGCTGTTAAGCTTATCAGCTATCAGCTAAGAGCTCGCCCTTAGGTTTTGAATTTGACCGTCAGGCAGCAGGAAGCCATGAAATCTGGTTCAATTCCGAAACAGGTCGATATACGACTGTTCCCAATCATTCTGGAGATATGCCGGAAGGGACATTACGCACCATTTTGAAGGAGTCAGGAATAAGACCTGATGAATTTCTAAGAAAGTCATAAGCCTGGAACCTTCTGACGTCCCCACTCCGTCTCTGTTCTCTTTGACCTTTTTTTCTCTGCTCTTTGTCCCATGACCTATCAACTATGAGCTATTTCCTATGAGCTTTCTAACATTGACATCATAAGCTTTCATGTAATAGGTTAAACCCATGAAAAACAGTCTGATAATTATACCATTTCTGATCACAGTGTTAATGATGCCCTCTCTTCTGCTTGCAGTGGAGATAGCACCGAGGATAAGTGACAGGGAAATAGTAGAAAGACTTACAAAATTGGAAGAAGGGCAAAAGCATATCAATAAACGGATTGATGATCTTCGTTCTGAGATGAACAGTCGTTTTAATAGCCTTCAGTGGATGTTAGGGCTTTTTATTACAATTGCTCTTGTAATACTGGGATTTGTGCTTCGTATGCAGTGGCAGATGCAAAGAAAGCAAACCCGTATGGATACATCTCTTGAAACATATAAAGATGAACTTGCCTTCATAAAG
>DAOWEW010000211.1 GCA_030638305.1 Desulfobacteraceae bacterium | reverse complement strand
TCATAATAAAGCGGTTTTTTTATCAATAACCCGCCCAAAACACCTACCCACTCCTCTCCCCAGAAACTTAGAGGTAGTGCATTTTTTTTAAACCAGCTACGGTTGCGCCATTTTTCAGCCCGCCATTTAAGCTCCAAAACAAGCCCGTATCCCACCCTGAAAATTTTGGAAAGCGGAAACTTCCGTATCAATGCAACAGCACTATTTTCGTCGAGTTCAGCGCCTTTTTCTGTCAATAATTTCAGCCCGATACTTATATATCCACAGGTTTTTTTAACTATATCGTTTAACTCTTCTTTATTCTTGATCACCTTTTGGTCAGCAACTATTATCTGATTGGCCAGACCTGCCAATTCGACCTGAATCTGCTGCAAAACATCTTCTTTCTCTATCTTTTTTAAAGAGTCTGTAAAAAGGTTGTTTTCCTTGAGCATTTCTGTTGAATAATAAGAAACGGGAATATACAGCTTTTCCTCAGAGTTGTTCGCAATAAATTTTGTTCTTTGTCCGTTTAAAGCCTCTGGTTTTAAAGGCTGATATATCCCTATTGCTTCATCAAATGGCAGGAAACCTTTTTCCGCAAGCCTGACATTTCGCAATCTAAACGCCTCTTCTTCATATTCCGCCGGTATAACGGTAAAAGCCTCCAGCAACACATGCTGAAAAATGTTGTGATCATAAGCTGAAAGTTCATCTAAAAATTTCGACAAAAATTCATTACGGTTTATTATGAAATTATTCTCTGATTCACTATCTACAGGTAACTCAATGAACTTTATATAAAAAACATCATCAAGTGTAAAAAAGTCGTCATCAAAAATTGACGGATCCTGGTCGTGTTCCCTTATTTTTACCTCAATGTTCTTGAAAAGATAAAATTCAATAAATTCAGTTTTTTTATTTAAAAACCACTTTACGAAACGCTGCGGATCAGCCGTTAAAAACAGGGCAAGCCATTTTGTCATATTGTTTATGCTGATTCTATCTTTTTCCCATGCTTCTATATCAAAAATGTATTCTTTTTGTTTGTCAGAGGCAAGAGACAAAAGCTGAAGAGAATCTTCTACCCCTATGTCGTTTATAAAAAAATAAAAATCTTCTTCCGGAAATGAATGAACAATGGCTGCCGGATGCGGTGCATCGAAAATACGATCCAAAGCCTTCTCGGCAGGTAAAGAAAGAATTGTTTTTCTCTGTTTGTTCAGATTTTTGTATAGTTCAACTGTTTGTTTAAGTTCTTTATCTTTGTTCATCTGAATCCCATGATGCAAATTTTAACAAAAGCAACATTCCCGGAATAGCAATAAGGGTACAAAAAATAAAAAAATTTTCCCAGCCCAAACTTTTGGCAAAAAAACCGGTAGGCGCTGATACCAGTACCCTTGGAACTCCCATTAGACTGCTGAGAAGAGCATATTGTGTAGCTGTAAATTTTTTATTTGTTATGCTGGCCATGAATGCAACATAAGCAGCCGTTCCCATTCCGCTGCTCAGGTTCTCAAAGGCAATAACCGCTGACAAGGCAGAAATGTTATGACCTGTCCGTGCCAGCAATACAAAACCGGCAGTTGATATTGCCTGAAGAAAACCAAAAACCCAGAGGCTGCGGTAAATTCCCTGTCGAAGCATTAATATGCCTCCGATCAAACTGCCTGTTATGGTTGCCCAAAAACCGAACAGTTTGACGACCGCACCTATTTCTGTTTTTGAAAAACCTGTATCAAGATAAAATGGTATACTCATGGTGCTTGCCATGGTATCGCCTATCTTGTAAAAAAGGATAAAGGCCAGTATCCACAACGCACTTTTTCGACTGAAGTAATCTATCAGTGGATATAGAACCGCTTCCTTTAACGTTTCAGGAGTTCCGGCGGCAATCTCGGGTTCTGAAGCAAAAAATGTCGTCAAAACGCCGGGAAGCATACAAACAGCCATTATCAGATAAACCATTGAAAAAGAGATATGATCAGCCAGGATAAGACCTCCGCCGGAAGCGAGCAACATTCCGACTCTGTATCCGTTTATATAAAGCGAAGAACCAAGTCCCAGTTCCTCATCAGGAAGATCTTCTCTTCTGTAGGCATCCACAACAATATCCTGTGATGCACTAAAAAAGGTCACAAGTAATGCAGCAAATACCACCATCCAGGGATGCCCTCCATAATCAGGATCAGTTAAGCCCAGACCTGTAATTGAAAGAAATAGAAATATCTGGGCTATCAGAAGCCAGCCTCGTCTGCGTCCAAGGAAAGGAAGAGTATAACGGTCCAGAAAAGGAGCCCACAGAAACTTCAGGGTATAGGGAAGGCCGACTAATGCCATAAGCCCGATCACGGTCAGATCAACTCCTTCTTCCCTCATCCATGCCTGCAATACGGTTATTGTAAGAAGAAGCGGCAGACCGCAGCTAAAGCCCATTAAAAGCGCCGTTATCATGCGGCTGCTGCATATTACTTTAAGAATTGATTTCCGACTTTCCGGTTGCACCCATTCCTCTGAATAGCTTAGGAACGTGGACGAATTAAGTTCCGCAAGTAGGCGCATAGATTTGGGTCAGATTTGACCAATCTCAGATCGCAAAAGTTGAAGGAATAGCGAGCTATTTTAATACTTTTGTGATTTGAGATTGGTCAAAGGTGGCCTGAAGCTGTGATGCATAGTTGCGGAAGTTAATTCGTCCACGTTCCTTAATAGTATAGGAATAAAAGTTTCCTATATTGCGTTGTTTTATTTTCAGTATCCTCCGAACAGATTCTTTTCCTCTATCCTTTATATTTTTAGAATCGTTAAATTCCTTTAAAATCTTTTCATATGCGATTTCTATATTCGGCCCTTTGTGACAGATTAGGACAATATCAATATCTGCCAAAAGTATCTGTTTTATGACAGTTTTGATATCATGATTGCTTTTAATTGCTTCCATATCCAGATCATCTGTCATAACTATTCCATTAAAGCCCATACTACCACGAAGAAGATCTTTTGCAATTCTAATTGAAAGACTTGCAGGCCATTTATTGTCGATTTTATTGTAAAGTATGTGAGACAGCATAATGCCGGACACACCATGTTTTATGGCTTCAGCAAACGGCAGGAGATCGCTTGATTCTAAAGTCTTCAGATCAACATCAAGTGCGGGCATTTCAATGTGTGAATCCAGAACTGTTCGGCCAATTCCGGGAAAGTGCTTTGCAACAGCCATGATCCTGTTTTGTTGAAGGTGTTCTATTACTTTTATCCCAAGCTTTGATACCAGTTCCGGATCATATCCGAATGATCTTTTTTTCATAATACTTTTAGTGGCGTCAAATACCACATCCAGAACAGGCGCCATGTTCATGTTTATCCCGACATTTTTCAATTCAGAAGCGGTTATTTCTGCAAAATGTCTGGCATCTTCTTCATTTTTTATATCCGGATTGCCCGGAAACTGTGTAAAAGGCTTTTTCAGCCTTGCTACCTGTCCTCCTTCCTGATCAATTGAGATAAACAGCGGCGGCTGTCCGCATTTCAAAGCATATTCCCGAACCGACATGCACAGCTCTTTTATCTGATCAGGGTTGGCCAGATTCCTTGAAAACAGAATGATTCCTCCAATCTTCAGGGTATCAATAAGAAACATCAGGTCATTATTGAGCCCGGTTCCGTTAAATCCTGCCATCAGGCGCTGGCCGGTTAGTTGTTCGTTTGAAAGTGCTGAAATATCCATTGGATTTCCTTTTTTTGACAGGATATACAGGATGATCAGGATATAAAAAAATCCTGTCAGAAAAGTTTTTTCGTCCCTTATTTTCTTAATTGATACTTTCGTACAGCTTTGTTGTGCTTTTTTATATTGCTTGAGAACTCATGAGTATTGTCTTTCTTTGATACAAAATAAAGAAAATCCGTATCAGCCGGGAAGAGGGCGGCTTCTATTGCCTTTATCCCCGGGTTTGCAATTGGTCCTGGTGGAAGACCTTTAATTTTGTACGTATTATAGGGAGTTGATGTTTCAAGATGTCTTTTTTTAATATTGCCGTCAAAGTCTTTGATACCATAAATAACCGTAGGATCACTTTCAAGCCGCATTTTTTTCTTCAGGCGGTTGTGAAAAACAGAAGAGATAATAGACCGTTCTTCAGGATCGCCTGTTTCCTTTTCGATTATGGATGCCAGCGTAACGGTCTGATGAATTGAAAGACCCAGTTTTTTTGTCTGTTCTTGAAAAAAAGGAGTAAAAACAGAACGGAATCTTTTAACCATTGCAGATATGATTTTTTCAGGAGATACGTTTTTTGAGAAAAAATATGTGTCAGGGAAGAGATATCCTTCAAATGTTTCAGCATCAATTCCTTTATTATGCACAAATGAAGAGTCGGTTGCATAATCTGTAAATTTTGTTTCTGCGCATAATCCGGCCATAGCTATAACTGAGGCGACCTGACGTATATTATAACCTTCGGGAATGGTTATCTTGTGAAGACAAACTTTTCCGTCAGTTAGAATTTGAAGTATTTTATACGGTGTCATGGAAGCAGAAAGAAGGTATTCTCCCGCTTTTACTTTTTTGTCGTATCCTTTAATGCG
Organism: Desulfobacteraceae bacterium; assembly: GCA_030638305.1. The sequence continues at coordinate 1,739 of DAOWEW010000211.1, read as the reverse complement.
GGCAAAGAAATTAAATTTATACAGATTTTTTATAACACCATTTTTATGCAGTCCTTCTGAAAAGGATTTAAAAGCCTGACCGGAGTTTATTGTTACTATTTTTTCCGTATGATCATTTATTGATGCCGGTTTTCCGGTATATATAAAAAGATCCATCATAAAACAGAATGCGCCGAAAAAAAACAAGCAAAAAGTTATCGTAATAATTACCTTAAAATTTTTCATCTTTCGTTCCCAACTTTAGGCACTCAAAACAGGGGAAAGCGTAGAAAAGGAAAATATGATATTATCACCCTCTGCATCAGCTTTTATAATTGTATTTTCAGCAAATTTCCCCTTGAGAATTTCTACAGCAAGAGGATTTTCAATATATTTTTGAATTGCGCGTTTTAAGGGTCGTGCTCCGTAAACAGGGTCATATCCCTTTTCAGACAGCAATTTAATTGCGCTATCTGAAAGCTCAAGTTTAATGTTTTTTTCCTCAAGTCTTTTAAGAAGTTTTCCAATCTGAATCTTTACAATTTTACCAAGCTGCTCAAACGTAAGGTTGTGGAAAATAATAATTTCATCTATTCTGTTTAAAAATTCAGGTTTGAAGTTATTTCTCAGAGCTTCCGTCACTCTGTTTTCCATTTCATTACGGTCAGAGGCTCCAAGTTTTTGTATCCAGTTACTTCCTACATTTGAAGTCATTATAATTATAGTGTTTTTAAAATTTACAGTTCTTCCGTGACCGTCCGTCATCCGTCCGTCATCAAGAATTTGAAGGAGTACATTAAAAACTTCAGGGTGAGCTTTTTCTATTTCATCAAACAATACTACTGAATAAGGACGCCTTCGAACTGCCTCGGTGAGGTATCCGCCTTCTTCATATCCCACGTAACCTGGAGGAGCGCCTATAAGCCTCGCTACAGAATGTTTTTCCATATATTCCGACATATCAATTCTTACCATCGCCTGCTTGCTGTCAAAGATGAATTCAGACAAAGTTTTTGCCAGCTCGGTTTTGCCGACTCCTGTTGGTCCCATGAAAATAAATGATCCTATCGGGCGATTGGGATCCTGCAGACCGGAACGTGCGCGGCGGACTGCATTTGATACAGCCAATATTGCTTCATTTTGACCGATCACTTTTTCTCCGATGCTGTCTTCCATATGCACAAGCCTTTCACCTTCACCTTCAAGCATTTTGCTTACAGGGATTCCTGTCCACCTGGATACTATTTTGGCAATATCTTCAGCACCAACTTCTTCCTTCAGCATTTTTTTGTTTTTCTGAAAATCCGAGAGTTTTTTTTTAGCCTCGTCAAAACGATTTTTAAGTTCTGTTGACTTGCCGTATCTGATTTCAGCGACTTTTGCCAGATTTCCTTCTCTTTCCGCCTGCTGCTCTTCAATACCAATCCGCTCAAGCTCTTCCTTTATCTCCCTGATGCTCTGGATCATGTCTTTTTCATTCCGCCAGTGATCTTTCATCTCATGAATTTCATTTTCCATGACATCAAGTTCTTCTTTCAATTTTGCAAGGCGCTTTTTTGAAGCCTCGTCAACTTCTTTTTTGAGAGCTTCTCTTTCTATTTCAGCCCGGGTGATTTTGCGCTGGATTTCGTCAATTTCCGCAGGCATGCTGTCTATTTCGATTCTGAGCTTGGAGGCACATTCATCTACAAGATCAATGGCCTTGTCAGGAAGAAAACGGTCGGAAATATATCGGGTTGAAAGAGTCGCAGCAGCAATTA
>DAOWEW010000071.1 GCA_030638305.1 Desulfobacteraceae bacterium | reverse complement strand
AATTTGAGTCTGCCGAGGAAGGGTTACAATGGCTAAAAGAATAACAACCTGCCAGTTCAGCAAGCGATTCAAAAAAGAATATAATAAACTACCCAAAGAAATTCAAAAAACCTTTGATCAAAAGCTGCAACTTTTTTTGCAAGACATGTTCCATCCTTCCCTTCGGGTGAAACAAATCCAGGGAACAAAAACTCGGTGGGAGGGATCTGTTACCATGAAATATCGGTTCACCTTTGAATTTCTTGAAAACGGATTGATTTTTCGGGCAATCGGAACTCACGATATTCTTAACAGGGAATCTCAATAAAGCACACCGCCATTCATCCGTCCTGATCAGAAAAAATCAACAAAAAAAACCCTTAGCGAACTTGGCGTCTTGAGCGCAGCGGGCGATTAATTCTTTTTAGGCCGATTCCATGTACCATCAGCACAGACAACAATTCTCTTATTCATAACCTCCTCCCCCCTGTTATCATTGCTTAACCCTTAAATCTTAAAACTTAAAATTCCCTTCTCCCCAATAACATCAACAAGATAGGCTTGACCCCGTGCCCCACGATCATAACCCCCTTTTGCCTCCCCCAAGTCTGACCATTTTCAATAACGTGGCTAAAATTATCCTGATATCAAGCCAAAAATTCTGATCGTTGACATACTGCTCATACATTCTCAGTTTATGGGGCATCACCTCTTTCAGATATGCTTTTTCGGGATCTTCCGCTTTGGCCAGAACGGCCTGCTCATCATTATAATACAACGTGGCATAATCGGTAATTCCGGGTTTTACGGAAAAAATAGTCTCTTTGCGGGCATCAGACCATTTTGAAACGTAATAAGGAACTTCGGGGCGGGGTCCAACCAGACTGATATCGCCTGTGAGGACATTGAAGAGTTGGGGCAGCTCGTCTATTTTTGTTTTTCTTAATAGACTGCCGATACGGGTAATTCTCGAATCATGTGAAGCTGTTACTTTGGCGCCTGTCTTATCAGCATCAATAACCATGCTTCTGAATTTATAAATGGGGTAAAATCTGCCTTTGCTTTTATTTAACAGGGATGTAACGCCGTTATTTCCAGCCGCTAACTTGTAAGTACGATTTTCTCCGCAGCTACTCGCGATGCGAACTCAAGCTGCCTTACTTCATCCCTTACTTTACGCATTCTATCATCAATAGCCTCGAAAATTTCTTCGCTCTTTTGCACAGAATAAGTTTTTACCCTGCCGGATTTTTCATAAGTTTCAACGATCAGATCAATCCTGGTCTTTTTTAAGTTTTCCATTGCGACCATTCTCCTTTCAGATTATTTTCATAACAGGAAAAATCTGCAAAACCCGTTTCCACTTCTTTGTAAACACCTTGAATCCGCAGGTACATAATTCCCGCATGCGCAAACAACAGCAATGAATTGCGAGAGGCATCGCCCGTAGCGTCAATGATGATCATTCCTTCGGCCCTACAGTCAATAAACAATTCTTTATCGAATATCTCCATTATCCAGATGAACTTTGGCATAGAGGTGGCCAGTATAACCTCTTTCGCCAGGCTATATGCCTCAATCGGCTCAAGGTATATCCGGGCTACGAGTGAAACAGGCAAAGCACTCAGCGTAATCCATTCGTTTTCATATGTACTCATTTTGCCACCCTACCTCACCTCTTGCCTTCTTATGATATTCCCGAGTATCTCTGTGGTGAAACATTTTTAATATATTTGCGGCTCTCAAATTTTCGTGTTCATTTGTGGAATTCGTGGACCGTCCCTTTTTGCGCCTTTTTGTTTACCCAGTTTACCCAGTTAAAGCTCTGTTGCCCTTATTTAACCGGGGTTAAATCTTTTTTGCACTTATTTCTCCGGGGCGGCCCTTGATCTGCGGAATCTGTTCCAGGTGGCGGATATGAATAAAGTGACTCATCACGGCGGGCAATTTTTATTAACCTCTCATCGGCATTCCAGCTTTGTAAAATGCCCTGTACACCTCTTAACGCTAATGGTCTTGAAAGAATAGCAGCAATAGTCAGTAATATAATGTATATATCGAGTAAAAAAGTCCGCTTGTTTATGTAGAGCAATCCCAAGCGGCTCTTCCATGGGCGTATCACCTGATTATATCTGAGATCAGGATCTTTGCTGCCTGCAAGTATATCCCCCTCGTCAGAGAATACAATCGAAGCAAGAGCTGTGATTCCGGGACAAGCATCAAGCAGATGGCGTTCCTCTTTGGTATACAGATCAACATCCTGCTTTACTTGAGGACGTGGACCGACAAGACTCATCTGACCCATCAAAACATTCCAGAGCTGTGAAAATTCATCCAGTTTATATCTGCGTATCAGATGGCCGACTCGTGTAATCCGCATATCATCGCCAGAAGTTGAATTAACACCACTCTTATCTGCATTTGCAACCATTGAACGTAATTTCACCATTTTAAAGGATCTTCCAAAACGACCCACACGCGAAGCAATATAAAAAGGGGATTTGTAATCCTGGCGCCAGATAAGAAATATAAAAACAATCAATACAGGCGACATCACTAATAAACCAATAAATGATGAAACAACATCAAACAATCTTTTCATTCTTTAATCCATTTATAATAATTTTCTTATTTTTCCAGCAATAGCCTCTGCATCAAGGCCATATTGTTTCCTTAAATATTGCTGACTGCCAACAATACTGGAAAACCCTGCCTCCAGACCAATCCGCAGAAAAGCTTCAGGGTAAACGCCACTATCCATCAATGTTTCCGCCACAGCACCACCAAGCCCGCCATGGATTGTATGTTCCTCAACTGTAACAATGATGGATGTGTCTTTTGCAGCTTTAATGATTGTCTCTTTATCCAGAGGCTTTAAAGTGTGAATACTGATAATTTGTATTGAGATACCTTTTGACTCCAGCATATCAACCGCCTGCTGTACTTCTTCAAGTATGCCGCCTGTCACCATAATTGAAACGTCTGTACCTTTTTTCAACACCCGTGCCCGGCCAAGCTTAAACTGTTCAGCCTCATCCCTGGGAGCATCGTTGCCAAATGATTTGTCGAGCCTGAAAAAACAGGTTCCCGGTATATCCACCAATGCTTTTGTGGCTTCATACGTTTCCCACAACCCACACGGAGAGACAACTGTCAAATCAGGAATACTGCGCATTATAATACTCCCCAAAATTTGGACAGTGTGTTAAGGTGGATTGCGTAAAGCAAATTAGCAGTATAAAAAGGGAGGAGAAAATATGGGAGTAAATCGTAAAAGTCATTCAGCCGGATTTAAAGCGAAAGTTGCTCTGGAAGCGGCTAAACAGGGGAAAACCATTGCACAATTGTCCGGTCTGTTTGGGGTTCACGCTAATATGATAACCAAATGGAAAAAACATATGCTTCAGGAGTTGCCTGGTATTTTTTCCAATATACATAAAAAGGCAAATAAGGAGTCTGAAAAGCTTATAGAGGAGCTTTACAGGCAAATTGGTCAGCTCAAAGTGGAATTAGACTGGCTTAAAAAAAAATCTGAGCAACTATGTTGAACAAAAAAGGAGGTGCATAGAGCCGAATAACCCGAATATACCGATTAGCCGTCAATGTGAATTGTTGTCTTTATCCAGGTCGGCATATTATTACAAACCGGGCGGTATTCATGAGTATAATCTGCATTTGATGCGCCTTATTGATGAGGAATATACCAAACACCCATTTTACGGAACTCTCCGCTTGACTGCATGGTTGAGACGTAACGGGTATATTGTAAATCCTAAGCGAATAAGACGTTTAATGCGACTCATGGGTATTCAGGCGATATACCCAAAACCGAATTTGAGCAAGGCATCACAACAACACAAAATATATCCGTATTTATTGCGAAATGTTGAGATCAAATACCCGGATCAGGTATGGAGTATAGATATAACGTACATCAGAATGAAGCATGGGTTTGTATATCTTGTGGCAATCATAGATTGGTATAGTCGGTATGTATTGGCGCATGAGATGTCTACTACATTAGATACAAACTTTTGTATTAGCGCTCTTAAAAAAGCTCTGGTAATATCGAAACCGAAAATCTTTAATAGCGATCAAGGGGTTCAGTTTACTAGCAGGGCATTTACAGATTGTCTTAAACACAACAATATTGCCATTAGCATGGATGGACGCGGCAGAGCCCATGACAATATTTTTATAGAAAGATTGTGGAGATCAGTCAAATATGAGGAGGTATATCTGAAAGATTACGAAATCGTAGAACAGGCTGTTTCAGGAATAAACACCTATTTCAGTTTTTACAACAAAGAAAGACCTCATCAATCTCTGAATTATAAATTTTCTTGCGAGGTCTATCCTAAAATTTAAAATAAGGAATTGCTTCGCATGGCTATTTATATGGATTTTTTAAGGCATGGGCAGGAAAGCTTGAATAATAAAAGTTACAGGGGAACAAGCATTATTTATACAAGTTCCCCTCTGGAGCATTCTTCAATGCTACCTGCACCCAAGGCTATCCCTTGGCAGGTTGCTTCCCAGCAGAGCCTGCCTCCGTTTCGCCGAGTATTAAGTTTTTAAAAAATTATAGTCGCTCAGTCAAGGGATATGATATGAACAAAAATAAGGGATTGCTTT
>DAOWEW010000035.1 GCA_030638305.1 Desulfobacteraceae bacterium | reverse complement strand
TCAAGGTAAGCACAAAACGCCAATACAGCATGTTTGGGCTGTTTAAACTGGATGCTGTTGTCGAACGAATGCTGAAAGGAAAGAATGAAGACCCATTTATAGTAATGAAAAAGGAATTTCAGCAACTTGTTATGTAGGGGCGCAAACCTCTTATAATAATGGATGAATTTCATAAATTAAGTGGTATCTATCTTCCTGAGAAACAAAAAACGTTGATTACGGAACTTATGAATTTTTTTGTCGCCATGACAAAGGAGAGCCATCTCTGTCATGTGATTATTGCTTCCTCTGACGCTTTTTTTATTGAAGAGGTTTATAATGACAGCAAGCTCAGAAAGACAAGCGCTTTTCAGAATCTTGATTATCTTTCTTATGCAGATGTCAAGGAATGGTTATCTCACATAAACAGATATAATGAAGTTGCGGATTTTAGTCTGAATGAAAAAGATATCGAACTTATCTGGGAAACGGTTGGTGGAAGTCCATGGGAGATTCAATACATTCTGGAGCGGCTTTTTGAATTTTCTTTGACGAAGATAGTTGAGAAGATAAAAAGAGAACGGGCGGCAATGGTGGCAGATTGGTGTTTTCAGGATGAAACCAATGAGCGCAAAAAACTTATGAAGTCTTTTTTAGATCATTCTGTGCAACCTATTCAGGCATTTGATCCATATCAAAGAAATATATTGGGGCAGTCGGTTCATGATAACATTCTTTTCTATGATCCTGTTGAAGGAGCTTACGGGATGCAGGGCAAAAGTCTGAAGTGGGGGATTAAAGAGTATTTTGGATCGAAGAAACAGAAATAGTCATTCAAAATCGTTCAACTTAAGGACACGGTAATAGAGTCTATGTATTTTTTTGACAACGCCTGCAAGTGTTGTTATTATGTCCAATATGGATGCAAAATTAATACTTAATGAGCGCCATATCCTCTCCGAAAATGCTTTTGTTGAAATGGTGGTATGGCAACTGCAATCGCCACTTGCGGGAAGTAATCACGGCATCAAATATCGACTGGCTCTTGTTGTAAATCAAAATTGTGTATTGCGTTACGATAACGAGGCAGGCAAGGGAGATCATAAGCACATAAGAGAGGATGAAATTCCGTATGTTTTCACAACACCGAAAGTGCTGATTGAGGATTTCTGGAACGATGTGGGAAAATGGAGATTTTGACATGCATACAGTAACATTGGGACTTTCTTCCCGTGAAAAAATTAACAGGCGGTTTCTTGATGCTTTAGATGGAAAATTGCAAGGCACATTCATCAGCTTCGAGTCGCCTACGCTCCTTTTCAAAGTCCTATCGGGTAATCGATGGGAGCTGCTCAAGACTATGACAGGCGCAGGCCCAATGTCAATTCGTGAGGCAGCGCGCCGTCTGGGCAGAGACGTAAAAGCGGTGCATCGTGATGTGCATATGTTTTTGGATGTTGGAATGTTACAAAAGACAGATAAAGGCCAAATTAAATTCCCTTTTGATGCTGTACAAGTTGACTTCATGTTGCAAGCGCAAGCCGCTTGAAAGTTATTTAGACCTCGTTCCTAAGCGATTTTTGGGAAGAGATTGACTTCCAATGAGTTGTAACTTCCTTTATATCCGACATATTTCGCTTAATCTTTGATCATACATCTTTCCTATGCCGTATTCATCTCGTCTCATAAATTTTTCAATTGAGGGTCCTAATATCTGCATTTCAGGATGTTTTTTCTGGACTTCAAGTGCGATTTTCATCTCCTTTGTACATTCTGTACTATATGTAGCATCCTTGCCGACCCATTCAGGCGGAACTTTTTTATCCATAGCCTTAAATGCGGTAACTATATCATCGTAGCTCTGAAAGCGCCATATATCTGAAACGATGCGGAAAAATGGAAGTGCAGATTTGAGCCCGGCTGGATAGGCCGGAACAGAAAACTTTTATATATTACTCTTGACATCTCCAAAAAACTATGGAAAATGGAGATATGTACTCCAGAATACTAAAAGCGCCTCAAGATAAAAGTTTTTTTCTTTTTGGTCCCCGGGCCACAGGAAAGACAACTTGGCTACAAACGGTCTTTACTGATGGAATTAAAATTGACCTGCTGGAATCTGAATTGTACAGCTTGTTACTTGCATCTCCCGGCAGACTTGCAGAATTAATTCCGGACCACTTTGATGACTGGATTATAATTGATGAAGTTCAACGGATTCCTGAATTGTTGAACGAAGTTCATAGGCTCATCGAACATATGAGATTAAAGTTTGTCCTAACCGGCTCCAGTGCCAGAAAATTACGAACCAAAGGGGTCAATCTGCTTGCAGGCAGAGCCCTGACCCGTTTTATGCATCCCTTAACAGCCAGGGAACTTGGCAAAGATTTTTCTTTAACCAAATCACTGCTGATTGGTAATTTGCCTTCGGTATATTCAGAAACCGATCCTGCTGATTACCTGGCAGGGTATGTTCGCACCTATCTTCGCGAAGAAGTACAACAGGAAGGCTTAACAAGAAACCTGCGGGCGTTTGCCAGATTTCTCGAAGCCGCCAGCTTTTCTCAGGCCTCGGTTCTCAATATTTCCGAAGTAGCACGGGAGTGCAGTGTGAATCGGAAGCTTGCCGAGGAATACTTTTATATCCTGGAAGATCTTCTTTTGGCTCATAGGTTGCCGGTGTTTACCAGACGCGCCAAAAGACGAATGGCGGTACATCCCAAATTTTACCTGTTTGATGTGGGAGTTTACAGGGCAATACGTCCCAAAGGGCCCCTGGATCGTCCCGAGGAAATTGAAGGAGTTGCCCTTGAAACATTATTGTTTCAAGAATTACGAGCAGTTAACGATTTGTACAGACTGGGATATACTCTTTATTATTGGCGTACTGCCAATGGCCGTGAGGTTGATTTTGTCCTTTATGGTGAAAAAGGGTTCATTGCCATAGAGGTCAAGCGAGCTGCTAAAATTCGCAATCAGGATTTTAAAGGACTGAAGGCATTCTCAATGGAGTATCCCGAAGCTGCCATGTATATGTTTTATGGTGGCGACAAAAAGCTATTCGTTAATAATATTAAACTGATACCAATAGCTGAAGCAATCACAACGTTGCCGGATCTTCTTGCTGGTAGCGGGTAGAAAAACGCCGCTGAAGCACAAACTTCTTTAGGGACTTATCCGACATATTTCGCTTAATCTTTGATCATACATCTTTCCTATGCCGTATTCATCTCGTCTCATAAATTTTTCAACAGAGGGCCCTAATATCTGCATTTCAGCATGTTTTTTCTGGACTTCAAGTGCGATTTTCATCTCCTTTGTACATCCTGTACTATATGTAGCATCCTTGCCGACCCATTCAGGCGGAACTTTTTTATCCATGGCCTTAAATGCGGTAACTATATCATTGTAGCTCTGAAAGCGCCATATATCTATATAACCGCTTTTTTGTACAATTTCCCACATATACATCAAATCATCTGCATCCATTCCGGTTTCATAGTATTCAGCAGGATTGATTATAAATGTCATTGCAAACTGATCTTTGAGAAAATCTATAAAAACAGACATAATTTTCTTTGCCATCTGTATTTTTCCGGGGATAGAACCAATAATACCGCTGTAAAAAATGACTGTTATTCCCTTTTTCTTTGCCTTTTCCATCCGGTTGATAATTTTCTTTGCTTTGTTCTCAAGATCGCCATGTGAAAACTTGATTACAGATGGATGCTTTGGTTTATAAGAAATTAGAGTCGAACCATCGGGACCTTTTGAGATATTGAATATGTCTCTGGTAAATTGAAAATGATTTTCAAAGATTCTTCGTTTCTGATCATGACCTTTTGAAATTATTCCGTCTACCTCTCTGAAAATCCTTGAGAAAACTTTTGAAGTAAGAAGAAGATTAAAGTTTTCACGTGTTCCGTCTGATATGACCAGTATATTTTTATCGCTTCTTAAAATTCTGACAAGTTCATTTTTTCCAAGACTCTTTTCTTTCAGAAAAAATGCCCCTTCAAGCTGCTTGCTTAATATTCCATCCCTCATGGCATTGAAGAAATCAGCTTTGGTATAAATAGGCCCATCCTTAAAAGCAATAATGACCTTATGCCCCAGCTTCGCAAAATATTTAATTATTGCAATGTCTACTATAATTTCACCTGATTCATCAGCAAGCCACAAAATTGTTTTTGTCCGGTCATCCTTACTCTCAATCCCAAGAAAATTCAGCAGAGGCTTAACGCCATTCCCGATAATTTGACGATTAAAGAGTTTGTGAAAATTCTCTTCATTATAAGCTGCCGGCTTGTCTGATTCCCATAGTATATTCTCGGTTGATAGAGATAACAGCCTGTTAATCTCAATACGTTCAACAAATTTTTTAATTCCAACAAGAGTTGCAGGAGAATTTAAAACAACCGTATTATCCACTTGATTTATAGCTTTTTTAAAAGCCTCTGAGCAAAGAACATTGATAGCTCTCTTATTGCGAATAGCTTTCTCACAAAGAAATGGGTCATCAATAAGGGTTCGATCAAGAAAGATCTTAAGCAGGCGTTTTTCTATACGAGAGGGAATCATCATCTCATCTCGCGTTTCATGTAAAAATTTTATTTTAATAAGCGCTTCAAGAAAGCTTTTATCCTTTTTATCTTCTATCCGGCTATCAATAAGCTCCATAATTCTTTGAAGAATTTCCTTATATTTTTTTTGCAGAAAAGAGGAATTGTTTTTGCTCATAATTGCTTCAAACATTTTGTCTGAACAGGGATAATATCTTTCGTCATTTTCTGTATAAATCATGAAGGTACCCTGCTCAGGAGATGCCACATGGTCAGGATAGGTGAAATAATCCATATGATTTTCAATAAAAAAAGCTGTAAACCATGCATCTTTTTCAGGATTTTCACCTGGCCGGTAAGTAATATTGACTTTTTTACTGGATTCTATTTTGTTTTCCATGGGTTTCCTAACTACTCGGTGGGGAAAATGAAATCAAAAACCTGAATCAGGTCTGTTAATATAATATCGGCAGAAAGGTTTTTACATTTTGGATCATCTTCTCTTAACCTCAATGATCTTGAGTCTCCTGCAAAAAGCGCTGTTTTAAATCCTGTTATTTTTGCCGGATAAATATCTTTTAACATATCATTTCCAATATATAATACTGACTCTTTCCGGATATTCATGTTGTCAAGTCTTTCTGCTGCAAGCTGAAACAAAAATGTTGATGGCTTTGCCTGTCCGAATTCGTATGAAAAAAGAGTAAGTTCAGGATGAAATCCAAGCCGTGACATATCTGATTCCATCAACCATTTGAAAAGATAAGGAGTATAGAACTGTGCGTTTGATATAATTCCCGTCAGAAGTTTTGAATCTTTGCATGCAAAAAGCAGTTCTCTAACATGAGGCATTGGATATACAGGATTGACAAGCATTTCAAATTCAACAGCAAACCGTTTGATAAAATCTGGATCATTATTTTCTAAAACATTCGTCCATATACGGTCAATTTCAACTTCCGGAAACTCAATACCTTTTTCACGCAGTTCATCATGTTTTTCTTTAACAGCTCTGAACAAATCATTCCAGATAGCAGATGTTTTTCTTTTAATGCCGTATTTTAACAGCAATTGTTCAAGATGATGTGCATCAAGTGCTTTTTTCTCAGCAATGCTTATATCACCTGAACCG
>DAOWEW010000108.1 GCA_030638305.1 Desulfobacteraceae bacterium | reverse complement strand
ATTGCAAAGGATCTAAAAACCAGGATGTATTTTATCAAATTCCTGGCCGCATTTTACGGCAAAGAAAAAGAGGCTGACCGTTTTATAGCACGGGTGTCAAAGACAATTGAGAGTGTCGCAAAAAAGACAGCAGGGGTTAAAATAAAACCAAAAGTAATATAGGAAGCAAAAAATAAAAATCGAGTATAAATAGAGCCCATAAACTCCGGTGCTGCTGAAATGATTCTTCTTGCCGGAGGTGAATATCTGTTTGATGATGTTAAAGGGGCTGCCTGACTGGAGATTACACTGGAAAAGTTTTTTTCCAGCGGACAAAAGGCTGACATTCTTTTTACGTATAGAGGGCCGAAGACAGGAATTACTTCGAAAGAGAAGCTGGCAAATGCAACACAGATGCTGGCAAATATTAAACCCATGAAAGACGGGAAGATTTTTTGTCCTTTGCCGCATTATTCCCAATCCGCAGACAAGCTGGACGAGATTATTGAAGAGGTCGCTGCTATTCTTCATCCTGAACTTTTTGCAGGACACAAAAACAAATATTTTATGGAGCTTCCTGAAAGATAATTTATGAGCATATTATTGATAATTCAACAAAATAAAAGACAAATATTATTTTGCCTTTTTGCTTTACTTCTATTTACTTCCTTTACTTTGAATCTTGTTACCGGATCAGTTGATATTAACTTCCCTGACATATTCAGGATCGTCTCTCAACACATTACGGATTCCACAAATGGCTTTATTGTCTGGAAAATACGCATCCCCCGAAGCATCGCGGCAGTATTGAGCGGTGCATATCTGGCGACCTCCGGCCTTCTGTTGCAGGTTTTTTTCCGGAATCCGATTGTGGGGCCGTACATTCTCGGTATCTCTTCCGGCGCCACATTAATGGTATCTGTTGTAATGCTTTCCACATTAAGTTTTGGATTGGCCGGTATCAGTCCGTACCTCACAGTTGTTGCCGCATTTGCAGGCTCCTACTCTGTTATGATGATTATTCTTGTCGTTGCAGGCAAAGTAAAGAACAATATCACGCTGCTGATCATCGGGCTTATGATGGGATACACATGTCATGCCATAACCAGCATCCTTATCGCCTTTGCTGAAAGTGAGAAGATAAAGGGGTTTACGCTCTGGCAACTTGGAAGTTTTTCCGGCTTTAGCTGGAATGAAGTTTATTTACTGATTTTTCTTGGTGGATTGCTTTTTGCCGGAGTTTATCTTCTCAGCAAACCCCTTAATGCCCTCCTTCTTGGAGAAGATTACGCGTCAAGCATGGGAGTTAATATCAAGCTGTTTCGGCTATTGATCCTTCTTGTTTCATGTGCTCTGGCCGGCATGGTAACTGCGTTTGCAGGGCCTGTTGCTTTTGTTGGTCTTGCTGTTCCTCACATGGCACGACTTTTATTCGGCACTTCGGACAACAAGCTTTTGATCCCCGGAGTAGCGCTCATGGGCGGGATCGTGACAAGCATTTGTGATTTGATTGCAAGACATCTTTTTTCTCCTGTGGAAATTCCTGTAAGCGCCATTACCGCTTTTTTCGGGGCTCCGGTTGTAATAAGTCTTCTTCTGAAGAAAAGAACATCTTTATGAAGATGGGAGTCAGGAGTCGAGAGTCGAGAGTCAGAGAATAGATGACAGATAATAGATATGAACGGACATTGGAAATGATACAGATTTGCGATTTAACTGTCGGGTATGACAAAAAAAGTGTCGTCAGCAACATTAATCAGGAAATTTCAAAAGGAGAATTCATATCTCTTTTGGGGCCGAATGGTTCGGGGAAGACGACGATATTAAGGACTTTGTCAAGACTTCTTTCACCGATTAAGGGGGTTGTAAAGATCAATGGCCTGGAATTAGACGCTTTTAAACAGAGTGAACTGGCAAAAACCCTGTCAGTAGTTCTGACTCAACGAATAAATCCGGGACTGGTAACAACGCGTGAGTTTGTTGCGCTTGGACGATATCCGCACACCGGATTTCTCGGTCGTTTGACCGGACAGGATAAACTCAAAACAGATGAAGCTCTTAAAATGGTCAACGCCATCGGACTGGCAGACCGGTATTTTGGTGAACTGAGCGATGGAGAAAAACAGAAAATTGTTTTGGCAAGAGCGCTGGCACAGGAACCTGAAATTATGATTCTTGATGAACCGACACTTCATCTTGATCTGAAACACAAGATTGAAGTTATGTCGATCCTGCAGAAATTTTGCAGAGAAAAAGGAATCACGGTGATTGTGTCACTGCATGACGTGGATATAGCGCTCAGGGTATCTGATAAAGTCATTATGGTTAAAAATGGAAAGATTATGGGCTGGGGCCCTCCGGAAGATGTTTTAGAAACAGAAACAATATCTGCACTCTATGATCTTGATTCTGCAAGGTTCAATAAACATTTGGGAACCATAGAGGTAAAAAGCGACTGCAGATCCGGCTCTGTTTATGTGGCTGCCGGTGGAGGGAAAGCAACTGGCCTGTTTCGCCTGCTGGCAAAGCATGGCTTCAATATTTCAACAGGGATAATTCACGAAAATGACATTGATTTTCACGTGGCAAGGGGAGTTGGTGCTGAAGTAGTAGCAGAGAAGCCTTTTGTTGCTTTTGAAATGGGAAAGTATATCAGGGCCGTACATATTATGGAAAAGGCTGACCATATTGTAGATACCGGAGTGCCTGTACATGAGTTGAACAAACTAAATGCAGATGTAATTCGTCACGCCCTCAAACTGGGCAAAAAGGTTTTTACCATCAGAAAGAAGGAGAATGCCGAACTTTTGTTCGGGGCTTCCTCCCGGAATCTGATATTTTGCAAGGATGAATTATCAATTTTGGAAAAATTTCCATTAGATACAGGTTGCACGAATACGGCCAAAAAGGAGGCTTTAAGATGAAAAGTATATTCAAAAAGGTTATGGTGTTATTTGTTCTGACTTTATTTTTAGTTTTGCCGACAGCCGGTTGGGCTGATGAGTATAAAACAAAAGCAAGCGAAGAAACGGTAGCAGATGGTGATAAAAAGGAAAAAAAGAAAACGGAAGCAGTGAAGTTAGAAGAAGTAGTTGTGACCGCCACAAGGACGCCACAAAAAGTGATGGATGCCCCTTCCAATATTATGGTTATCACAAGCAAAGAGATAGAAGCTATGGATGCAAAGACATCTGCCGATGTGTTAAAGAAATTGCCGGGGGTATATTTTTCTGATTCTTCTGGGTATTCACCCCATCTTTCTTTGAGGGGGACAAGAATAGGCATGTCTTCAGGAGCGCTTGTTATGGTCAACGGCATTCCGATGTCGCTGGGTGAATTTGGTTATACTGACTGGGATTATATTCAGGTAGAAAATATTGAAAGGATAGAGATAGTCAAGGGGCCTCTTTCCTCTCTCTACGGAGGAGATGCAGCTCGTGGTGTAATAAGTATTACCACTAAAAGGCAGTCGTTGGATAAGAAAGAAGGAAAAGTCGGGGCTATCGTCGGTGAGTACGGTGATAGAAGGGCATATGCTCTTGTTAATGGAGGCATGAAAAAATTTGACTATAACTTGAATTTTAAGAAAAAAGATAGCGACGGTTATCGCAAGGATGCAGGGATTGATAACGTATATTTTACAGGTGATTTTGCTTATTGGTTATCAGATGACACTAGAATCAGTTGGTTGCTCAATGTAGCAGATATAGAAAAATATTTTGCCAAACAGTTGACTAAAGAGGAAAAAGAGGAAGATCGAAGACAAACTTTGGATCGAAGTTTTACTGATACAACCGACATTATTACGGGGTTGAATTTAGAATTGAACAAAGAATTCTTTGATTGGCAGCTCACTCTCTATTACAAGAATAGAGATAAGGAATATGAAAACTATCTTAAAGCAACATCAACCCCTTATAAAAAAGATGTTGTCGAAGATGTATGGGGAATAAAATCTATTGCAACCTATAAGGAGTCTGTTTTTAATCTTAAAAACAGTCTGTCGCTCGGTTTTGATTTTGATTGGGACGATAGTGATATTGTAAAAAAGAAGGCTGAGGAAAAAAAGATCGGCGCTCCTTACACAGAGGATGTACCAAAATCATCCGGAAACTTTATAAAGAAGAGTTTTGGCGTTTTTCTGCAAGATGAATTATCAATTTTATCAAATTTAACATTAACCGCAGGCCTGCGTTACGACTATTTTGCATATGATAACAATGCTGATTACGATTTTAGTAAAGGCGGCACATTAGATTACGATGAAACCCCAAATTTTGACAGGTTCAATCCTCGTGTGGGCATTAATTATAGAATCTTTGAAGAATTGAGTTTATATGGCAGTTATGCCAACGCTTACCGTTCACCCACCATCTATGATTTCTATGGCACCGGTACCTATGCTGCTGAGGGTGGATATTCCCTTAAACCGGAAAAATTTACACAGTATGAAATGGGTATCCGTTATAGATTGAAAAAATGGATAGGATTTGAAGTAGCAGTTTATCGGATTGAAATCAAAGATATGTTAGACACTTATTATGATGAAGAAGGAAATTATGCAGGCAAACGTAATGTTGGTAAGGCATTAATGAAAGGTGTGGAAACAAGTCTTTTTGGTTCTTTTTTTGATGACCGCATCAATTGTAGGATAAGACACAGTTACATTGATGCAAGATATGGTGATGACTGTTTTGACAGAAATCCAGACAAGGAAAGAGTTTCTATTGATGGCAACAGAATAGCCAAGCTTCCCTATAACATCTTAAATTTTGATTTGGATGTCAAATTGTTGCAGGATAAAAAATATGATCTGCTGTGGCATTTTGGGATAATGACTCGAGATGAATATCAAATGGATAAGCTAAACAGTATGCAATCTTCAGGATATACATTGGCCGAAACAAAATTAACACTTAACTACAAATTCGTTGAGGTTTTTGTTGCAGCAAACAACCTGTTCGATAAGGAGTATGACCGTTATGCATATGTAAGCAAAGGCACAGATTACTACTATCCCGCAGAGGGAATAACCTGGTCAGGTGGATTATCATTTGCGTTTTAACCAGGGGCACTTCGCAAAATCAGGACATTTTTCTAAAACTGCTGATGAATTAAAGGGCGGAACATGAAAAAGCACAAAGTTATATTCCTTCCTTACAATAAGGAAATAATTGTTGAAGACGGGGCAAACCTCCTTCATGCAGCGCTGGAAGCAGGTGTTCATATCAACGCATCCTGCGGAGGAGAAGGTGTGTGTGGAAAGTGTCGGGTGCTTATTGAACAGGGGGAGGTGGAAGGAGGAAATACTCTTAAGCTTGACCAAAAAGACTTTGACAAGGGTTATCGGCAGGCCTGTTTGAGCCATGTTAAAAGTGATCTCGCTGTCCGCATTCCCACTGAATCTGCTATAGATGCCGGTGTATTGAATATTCTAACTGTTCCCAGCCGAACGGCACATGATCAGAAAATAGATCTGAATGCGATCAAAGAAGGGGGGATGTTTGTTTTACCTGTGGAGAAAAAATATCTGGAGCTTCCCATACCTTCTGCACAGGACAATATATCTGATGTTACCCGGATTATTAACGAGTTAAAATTAAAACATGGCGAGCATCAGCTTGAAGTAGATTTTCCTGTTTTTCAAAAGATTCCAAACATTTTGAGAGAACAAGATTTCAAGGTGACAGTGACTCTGGCACGTCCGGTAAACGAAGGAAACAAGACACGCATCATCAATGTACAACCAGGCAAAAGGAGTGATTACAACTACGCAATTGCCATAGATGTGGGAACAACAACGATTTATGGCCAGTTAGTTGATCTGTCGACCGGCGCGGTCATAGCTCAACATGGGGACTTTAACGGACAGATCAGCTATGGAGAAGATGTAATCAGCCGGATCATCTATGCTGAAAAACCGGTTGGATTAGAGAAACTCCATGATGTAGTTATCAAAACAATCAATAATATCATAGAGCGGATTGTAAAAAGGGCAAAGATCAAACCGGACGACATTTCCGCAGTAACACTTGCAGGCAATACAACGATGACCCAGTTGCTGCTGAAGATAAACCCATGGTCGATCCGGCGTGCCCCTTATGTCCCTACGTTCACATTTTATCCTTCTGTCAGGGCAGTTAACCTGGGCCTGAAAGTTGGGGACCATGTCCCTGCCCTGGTTTTTCCCAATGTCTCAAGCTACGTTGGGGGCGATATAGTGGCCGGAGTTATAGGATCCGGTATGTACCGCAGTGATGAATTGACTCTATTTATGGATATCGGCACAAACGCTGAAGTGGTTATAGGCAACAAAGACTGGCTCATTTGTGCCGCCTGTTCAGCGGGGCCGGCCTTTGAAGGAGGTGGTATTGAGCATGGAATGCGCGCTGCCAAAGGCGCAATTGAAGATTTTTCCATAGACCCAATTTTGTTGGAGCCTATGAATATTACAATAGGCCATGTTCGGCCCAAGGGAATATGTGGCTCCGGATTGATCACGATAGTAGCTACCCTGTTTGAAATGGGTGTGATTGACCATGGCGGAAAATTTAACCGTGAGCTTAAATCCCCGCGCCTCCGTGAAAATGAGGGGGCATATGAATATGTACTTGCCTGGGCAGAAGAAACCCAAATCAACAGGGATGTGGTTCTTACGGAACTTGATATTGATAATTTCATCCGCGCTAAAGGCGCGATGTATGCGGGTTGTATTACACTGCTAAAGGAGGTGGGGCTTGATGTCCAGCAGCTTGATCGAATTATTTTAGCAGGAGGTTTTGGCGAACATGTCGACCTTGAAAAGGCTATGGCCGTTGGATTATTGCCTGAAACAGATCCGGAAAAGGTTGTTTTTATGGGAAACGGGTCGTTAACAGGTGCCAGAATGTGCTTATTGAGCAATCGTATCAGAAAGGACGTAATTGAAGTAACCAAAAAGATGACTAATTTTGAACTATCTGAAACAAATTCTTATATGGATAATTATATAGCCTCACTTTTCCTCCCAAGTACTGACCTCAATCTGTTTCCCCGGTTAAAAGCGCGTCTTGATGCCCGCAGTGCTTTACAAAAAGGGCTGTAAGCTTCAAATTTCTTCAATTTATCTACCGCTTTAGTTGTAAGAATTATTTCTTGACAGATAACCAGTATGTTAGTATATTGTTAACATACTGGAGGTAAATAAGGTGTTGTTGACCCTGCGAAATACGGCTTTAATTGAAGAAATTGATTATAATTTTGTTAAACATGCACTGAACAGGTACAAAAACCCACGTGTAAAGATAAATAATCTTCTGAAAAAGGGTGAAATAATCCGGGTAAAAAAGGGGCTTTACGTGTTTGGCCCCCAATTGGCACGAGAACCTTTCTCAAAAGAGACTCTGGCAAATCTGATTTATGGCCCTTCTTATATCTCTCTTGAATACGCCCTTTCTTTTTACGGTCTGATTCCTGAACGTGTAGAAACAATTACCAGTGTGACAAACAAGAGAAAAAAGCTTTTTAACACACCAGTTGGTATTTTTTCTTACAAGTATATAAATCCCTCTATTTACCCTTATGGCATAACCATTTATGAAGTGGACAAACATCATTCAATTTTAATTGCAACAAAAGAAAAGGCACTTTCAGATATACTCTATTTTTCAGATAAGATAAGTGATGAGGTTCAAATGGAAAAATATCTATTTGATGATTTGAGATTAAACAGAAAAGAACTTATCAATTTTAATTTGAGGAAAGTTAAAAAGCTGGCAGGACTTTACATGCACAATGTTAGTATTTTCAGCAATCTTCTGAGGAGTATGAAATGAATGATGCTGTGCAGGTAATGCTTGATCAATATAATTGCCAAAGTATAAATGACTATGAAAATGCGCTAAAGGAAATTATTCAGGAAATAACCCTGCTTGGACTGTGGCGCTCAAAATTTTTTGAGAAAGCAGCTTTTTATGGCGGGTCTGCATTAAGAATACT
>DAOWEW010000089.1 GCA_030638305.1 Desulfobacteraceae bacterium | reverse complement strand
CTGGAAAAGCGATCAAAATCCGTTATTATCTCCATTCCGGGTATTAAAGCTTTTACTACAGGTATATCAAGGTCTTTTCTGGTCAAGTTTACATATAGCGGTTTGTAGTTATTAGCTATAAGCAGAGTTTCAAGAATCTCCAGATCCTTAACAGGATTACCAGTTGAGTAATCGGGCAGATTTTCAAAGCAAAGCGCAGGCAGCTCATCAGGGCCGGGATTTGAAGCAGGTCCATTCGGGTAAGGATAGGGAGTTTCAGTTAAGGCGGAAATAAGAGCTTTTTTGCCATCAAGGTGAGCAGCGGTTCCTTTAATAATTGTTCCGTTCCGGCTGACAACAAAACACTTATAGCAGGGGACACCGAATGACTGGCTGATATCCTGGAATTGAACTGCTATTCCCTTGGTTTTGTAGTCTTTTAATAAATCTGCGATCTGAGGGTCTTTGGCCTCAAGATTGAAGCATTGAGAGGCGGTATAAAGAGATAATCCTTCGCTTTCGCGTTCAATAATTTCTAATAGAGCACTTATTTTTGCCTCTTCTATTGTATTCCCGGAAGCCAGACCGGTTGATCCAAGTCCGCTGAATAGATTAATTTCATCCAGATTACAGAAAAGAAACACACACTGGGCCGGGAGCAGGATTGGCTGCATGCTTTGACCACACAGATGTTCACCTTCAAGCCAGAATAGCGCTTCGTTGTTATATGGAGTTTCTAAAACAAGATTGTTTGGGTTTAATGCGTTTTTTCCTTCTTTAATTAAATCTTCGTACTTTGCATGAGTTAATGGATATTGTTTTACGAAATCAAATGTGCCTTCTGAGTTAAAACCGGCAAATGATGATTTGCGTTCAACTATTTCCATACTATATGATGCCCGTGCTGCATCAAGCGAAAGACCTTTGCCGTAGCTAATTTGATCGCCAATGAAAATATAGTTGTGCCGGCTGTTTCTGACCGAGTGACCGACATGCCATTTTCTGAGCAATCCAAAAGGGCTCAGAGATGATTCATGCCTCATTTCCGTATCCGTGAGGATATTATATTCTATAAGTTTGTTCAGTGCATGCTGAGCGGTTGCCTTAAGCGCAGGAGAATATTTATCTTTTTGTGAGAGCTTTCCTGCTATTTTGTCATAGATTCCACTGATATGGACATAATTATCCTGTATTTCAAAAAGTTTTTCTTTGCCGAACAATAGCGGCATTTTGATATCATCAGGTGCTGGAAGCGGTTTATGATCAACGATGCTGGTTTTGAAAAGATCAATCCATTTTGAATGAAGATCATGGTCATCCAGAAGCCTATATTTGATAAGGTTAAGCGGAGTGCAGGCTGACAGCTTTTTTGTTTCTTGTGATTTAAAATATTCTCTGATTAAGGTAAATTTATCATATAATAGAGAAGCTTCATATAATAATGCTGACAAAGTATAATCACCCTGCTTTGCTTCCTTAATGAGCTGCATCGTTTTTGCATCATCAAACGTTTCGATTATGTTTAAAAGATACTTATGCATGTAAGTATCATAGGGATGATCTCTCAAATACTCAATTGATTCTTCAAAGCTGATTTTTTTCATTGGGTCGCATGAAAAAGACCCAACTCCGGTCTCTGTGGTCTTCAAGTTGAGCTTATACACAATATCAATATGTGCGGGCTGGTTGGTTTTATTATTCATTGGTGCAATGGCTCAGTTAATTCTCCTCTTGAGGGAAGCAGGTGGGAAGTTATTTTGTCCACGTTCCCTGGTAAGTATGACGAATTCCATCTTTTAGTGAAATTTTTGGTTTCCATCCAAGCCTTGAAAGTTTAGAAGTGTCCAGAAGTTTTTGAGGAGTGCCGTCAGGCTTGGTATCATCAAAAGCAATTTCTCCCTCAAAACCAACTATATTCCGGATCAATGCAGATAGTTCTTTAATTGAAATGTCTTTTCCATAGCCGATATTAATTAACGTCTGGTCTGCAACGTTGAGCAGTGAGCTGTAAGTTTTTTCTTGCATATTCACTATAAAAACACATGCATCAGCGAGATCATCCACATGAAGAAATTCTCGGCTTGAAGACCCTGTGCCCCAAAGTGTCAGGGCAGGAGAACTGGTTGAGTTTATAAGGCTCGTTGCAGTGTCACAGATGTTGTGGCCATGATATCTGCTTATAGCTGCCAGGTATGCGCCATCCTGTCCGGTAATACCGATAATTAAAGCTCGTTTCATTTTTAAGTTAAATCCATGTTTGGTTAGGGGGTTCAGGATTTAGGGTTCACCAAAAACTCAAAACCGTGTTCCTGAAAGCCTGGTTTTTGCTTCGTTTAATGTTTCAGGCGTATTTTTATGGAATTCACATGTGCATCAAGTCCTTCTATTTCAGCAAGGCGGATTATGTCTTTTGCTTCTCGTTTGAAGGCTTCTTTAGAATAATGAATTAAACTTGTTTTTTTTACAAAGTTATCTACAGATAGCGCTGAAGCAAACCTGGCTGCTCCTGCGGTAGGAAGTACATGGTTCGGCCCTGCCATGTAATCGCCGACAGGCTCCGGCGTATAATCCCCGATAAATATAGCTCCGGCATTTCTGATTTTTCCGATATGCTCAAACGGATTATCTATGTTAAGCTCCAGATGTTCAGGGGCAATCCTGTTTGCAAGTTCTATGCAGGTTGTGAGATCATGCATAACTATAATTGCTCCTAAACTGTCAAGAGATTTTCCGGCGATATCTTTTCTATTCAGATATTTTAACTGGTTTTCTACTGCTCTATAAACGGCCTTAGCTGTGTCTTCGGAAGTTGTGACAAGTACAGCGGACGCCATTATATCATGTTCTGCCTGTGAAAGCAGATCGGCCGCTATGAATTCCGGGTTCGCAGTGCTGTCTGCGATTATCAGTATTTCACTTGGGCCTGCTATCATATCTATCCCGACTGTTCCTGAAACAATTTTTTTAGCTAAAGTAACATAAATATTTCCAGGTCCTACTATGACGTTGGTTTTTGGAACCGTTTCGGTTCCGTAAGCTAATGCAGCAATTGCCCATGCGCTTCCAATCTTGTAAATTTCCTTAATCCCTGTTTTTTTTGCTGCAACAAGAAGATGGGGATTTACAGTTCCGTCTTTTGTGGACGGAGTTGCCATTACTATATGTTTTACACCCGCTATTCCGGCCGGGATTGCACCCATAAGAACAGAAGAAACAAGAGGAGTTTTTCCTTCTTTTCCACCGGGCACATAAACTCCCGCTGAATCAATCGGGTTTACTATTTGTCCAAGAAAAGCACCTGGACGTTTTGTATCTATCCATGAATTGCATAACTGGTGTTTATGAAATGAGTCGATCTGAGCTATTGCTCTGTTTAAAGACCTCATAAATGTTTTTTCGACTTTATGTGCAGCAGCTTCAATTTCGTCGGACGTTACTCTGATTGATTTTATTGAAAGGCATGGGGAATCAAACCGGTTTGCGTATTTAATAAGGGCGTTGTCACCGTTCTTTCTAACATCTTCAAGTATTTGCGTGACTTTAAGATAATCTTTTTTCTTAAAATTGAGCCCTCGATTTATAATAGATGCAATCTTTGTTTCAGCCGATTTAGAAGGGTACGTGTAAATTTTCATAAGAATTCGATTTTTTGTAAAAAGTGTTCTGCGTTTAGTTGGTAGCCGATTTGATAGAATTTTATTTGCAATATAAATTAGCTTAAAATATAAAGTAATTGTTTGTCAATACTCGAAACTTTATGGATGTTAAAATAAATACTTACCGGAGAAAAATATTATGGAAAACAGAATCTATAATTTTAATGCAGGACCTGCTGCTCTTCCTTTGCACGTTCTGGAGGAGATAAGGGATTCGTTTTTAAATTACAACGGATCAGGAACGTCTGTTACCGAGATCAGCCACAGATCGAAATGGTTTGATGACATAATTAATGATGCAATAGCAAGAATAGAGCGCCTCTTAAAACTGGATGAACAATTTCATGTGCTTTTCATACAGGGGGGAGCCAGTATGCAATTTTGCATGATTCCCATGAATTTTCTTAAAAAAGAGACTGTAGCGGATTATGTTAATACAGGTACATGGTCAACCAAGGCAATAAAGGAAGCTGTAATTCTGGACAAAAAGGTTAATATCGTGGCATCTTCTGAAGATAAAAAGTTTTCATATATACCACGCAATA
Source organism: Desulfobacteraceae bacterium (assembly GCA_030638305.1). The sequence continues at coordinate 157 of DAOWEW010000089.1, read as the reverse complement.
TCCAGTTCAACAGAGACAGTGTTTATGCCCACATCACATCAAACAACACAATAAAGGGAACCCAGTGGGCATCCTTTCCCGATACCGGCGACGTGCCGCTAATAGCGGATATGTCTTCCGATATTATGAGCAGGCAATTAGATATGAACAAATTCGG
>DAOWEW010000122.1 GCA_030638305.1 Desulfobacteraceae bacterium | reverse complement strand
TCAGAAAACAGTCTTATCTAAACAAATCCATACACCACCACTGTTTTATTTCTACTGGTGTATGTATTTTATACATTCGTTAATACGTAACTACTTGAAATAACTGAGTTGAAATATCATATTATTTTGAATGACATTGGGCGGGATCGTGCTTGCTTCCCTGGTAACGGCTGGAGTTATCTGCTTCACCGGCGTTATAGGTTTTATCGGTCTTGTTGCTCCTCATATAACCAGAATGATTATTGGGGGAGACCACCGTTTTCTGCTTCCGTCATCTGCGCTGATAGATGCTATAATCGTTCTTACAGCAGACACCGCAGGAAGGACATTGTGGGCTCCGCAGGTTATTCCGATAGGGATCGTAACATCTTTTATCGGGGTACCTTTTTTCTTCTATCTGCTCATGAAAAAGAGGAAAGAATACTGGTAACAAACCAGGGTTCAGGGGTTCAGGGGTTCAGGGTTCAGGGTTAACTGCTTTGCTTTTTCATTACTACCATTGAACTTGGAATTTTGAACCCTGAACCTGACTTGTGATTAGAATCAAAGCTATTTGTCCAAAATTTAGCGCTTACTTGATGAGGAAAGAATACTGGTAATGCTTAAAGTTCGTGAATTGGATTTCAAATACAGGAATATAAATGTACTGAAAGGAATCGGCATAGATCTGAACAAAGGAGAGATATTGAGTATTGTCGGGCCGAACGGAGTAGGAAAGACCACCCTTTTAAAGTGCATTGCCGGCATATTCAAACCATCCAAAGGCAATATTTTCATCAATGGAAAAGATACATACACGATAAAAAGACTCAATCTTGCAAAATGCATTAGTTATGTTCCCCAAAGCGCTCCGTCCAAATTTCCTATAACCGTATTTGACGCTGTCTTGATGGGGAGAAGGCCTTATATCACATGGATGCCTTCAAAAAAAGATCTAAAAATAGTAGGAGAGCTTATCAAATCCATGGATCTTGAAAAACTTGCTCTAAGGGATTTTGATCAATTAAGCGGGGGCCAAAAACAGAAAGTATTGCTTGCAAGAGCTTTTGCGCAGGACACAAATCTTTTGCTTCTTGATGAGCCTACAAGCAATCTTGATTTAAAACATCAGCTTGAGGTTATGGAGATGATATCAAGCATGGTCAAGGAAAGAGAAGCAGGGGCAATCCTGGCAGTTCATGACCTTAATCTTGCGTCCCGATTTTCCGACAAAATAGTAATGTTGAATTCAGGAAAAATCTTTTGTGCAGGAAAACCTGACGATGTAATGACTGTTGAAAACATAAGGATGGTCTATGGGGTTGAAGTAATGCTAAACAGAAACAATGGATATCCTTATATCCTTCCGATCAGGCCGGTACAGGCTATGTGAGCGTTCCCCCATTTTTGCGCCGGATGGCTTTGGACGCAAGAACTTTGGACTCTTGAGGTGATTAACAAATGACAAATATACACAAAATAATAATCGTTTCGGTTTTGTTTTTAACTATCTTTGCCGCCACTAAAGCAATCGCAGGCAAAACCGTCACCATTACCGATCTCAAAGGACGCTCTTTTTGTATTGATCTTCCGGTTAAAAAAATCGTTGCTCTTACCACTGATTCCCTGGAGGTAATTCGGGCTCTTGGAGCAAAAGAGCTTGTGGTCGGGATAAGTAATGACATTCTGACAGAGGGTTTGTTTTGGGCTGATTTGAAAGACAGAGCGGTTATTGGGAGCTGTTTTGATCCTAACTATGAACTGATAGCCGCTCTTAATCCTGACATTGTTTTATGTTATGATCGTTGGCCCGGTCCTGAAATGGAAAAAAAGCTTACTCCTTTCGGAATCAAGGTAGTGCGTCTTGATTTTTACAAAATTAAAACTCTGGAAAAAGAAGTGGAAATACTTGGCCGTATTTTGCAAAAAGAAGAAGAGGCGAGAGTGTTAATAAACTGGCATCGGGAAAAACTGAACCTGATAAGAATGAAACTGAAAGATATCGGCAATCCTCCTGATGTGTACGTTGAGATCTATTCCGAATATCATGCTGCGGGACAGGGCTCAGGAGGCCATGAGATGTGCGTCCTGGCCGGTGGCCATAATATCGCTTCAGGGTCTTCTATAGCTTATCCGGAGATCACTCCCGAGTGGGTTCTGGCAAACAATCCGCATCTTATCATCAAAGCAGCGACCCTTACCAACTCTTACGGCATGAGCGATCCGGGTCATTTCAAGAGGGTCAGGGAAAAAATAATGCTCCGGCCTGCCTGGGATAATATTCACGCAGTACAGAAAGAAAAAATATATGTGATAGCCTCTGATATCTGGACAGGTCCGAGGGCTGTTATAGGAGTAGCTCACATGGCAAAATGGTTTTACCCTGATATTTTTAAAGATTTTGAGCCTGAAAAGCTCCACAGGGAATATATGGAAAAATTTCAAGGTACTAAACAGAATTTTGAAAACTCATAAAATATAAAAAAGATGTCTTCTATCCATCTGGCCTATATTTTGGGATTTACTCCAAACATAGCCGAAAAATATTTGCAGACTTGAATAACACCTGCGCTCTTTCTGCAATACGTAACTTCAGATAT
>DAOWEW010000087.1 GCA_030638305.1 Desulfobacteraceae bacterium | reverse complement strand
CTTGACAATCTTTCCTCAGGGCAAAGTACTTTCATGGTAGAGATGGAGGAGACAGCCAATATCCTAAACAATGCAAGTGGACAAAGTCTTGTTATTATGGATGAAATTGGCAGAGGTACAAGTACTTTTGATGGATTAAGTATAGCCTGGGCAGTGGCAGAATACTTGCATGATTTAAATCAAAAAGGAGTTAAAACTTTATTTGCAACCCATTACCATGAACTGACTGATCTGGCACAAAAAAAACATAGAATAAAAAATTATAATATCGCTGTAAAGGAATGGAATGATGAAATAATTTTTTTGAGAAAGCTGGTTGAAGGTGGTACAAACCGAAGTTATGGTATTCAGGTTGCGCGGCTTGCAGGTATCCCCGAACATGTTATAAAACGTGCGAAAAAAATTCTTTATAATATAGAGAACAGGGAAAACAAATTAAACAGCCCAAAGAAACGGCAGGCAAAAAGTATTAAAGACGATCATGATTCATCCAAAAATAAGCATGTGCAGCTAAATCTATTTAACCCCTGAACCCCGAACCCTGTTTTACTTATGCTGAATAAAAAAACCATATTATTTAGTTTGCTTATCTGTTGTTATGCTCTTGCGATCTTATGGCCCTGTGAGTCTTTTGCGATTACGGCAAAAGATAAATATTTTAAAGCCGAAGCCTGTTATAAAAAACTTCGCAATAACTCCAATAAACAAAAATACAGACATAACTGGCTGCTGTGCATTAAGAAGTTCCAGGCGGTTTACAAGCATGATCCAAAAGGTCCCTGGGCAGCGGCTGGTTTATATATGTCAGGGGAGCTTTATGGTAAACTATACAAATTTTCATCAGGAGACTCAGACAGGAAGGAAGTCATTGATATTTTTGAGCGTATAGTAAAGCAGTTCCCAAAAAGCAAATACAAGGGTAAAGCTATAAAAAAAAATCGTATTTTTTCAGAAAAAGAAAGAAAGAAAAGCGCAAAAAAAATAAAGGTATCTATTAAAAAGAAATCACTTTCCGAGAAAAAAAAACCTGAAAAAGATATTAACCCATCCAAAACAAATAAGATCGTTACCGTAACCGGCCTTAGATACTGGTCCAATCCAAGCTATACGCGAGTGGTTATTGATGCGGACAGAGATACAACATATAATCACAGGCTGCTGAAAAAAGACCTCTCAATTCATAAACCTGAAAGACTTTGTGTTGATTTGCATAACAGCAGGCTTGGAAATGGTATAATAAAGAAAATTCCAATAAATGATAATTTGCTGAGCAATGCAAGAGCCGGTCAGTTTAAAGCTGATATGGTTCGAGTCGTAGTTGATATAACGTCTTTTAAAACTTATAAAATCTTTTCGCTTAAAAACCCATTCAGAATTGTTATTGATGTTTGGGGAACGGAATCAAGGGGAAAACCATCAAAATTAAAGACCCCAAAAAAAGACGAGAAGTTTACAACAAGTGCGTTAGCAAAACAGCTTGCGCTTGGAGTTAATTGTATAGTTATAGATCCAGGTCATGGAGGGCGTGATTGCGGGGCATCAGGGTATCTTAAAGGCGTTTATGAAAAAGATGTTGTTCTCAAGATCGCTAAAAAACTTGCAAAAAAAATCCGTAATGAACTGCAATGTGAAGTAGTTCTCACCAGAACTCGTGACCGTTATTTAACTTTGGAAGAAAGGACAGCTATTGCAAACACAAAAAACGCAGACCTTTTTATATCAATACACACAAATGCCGCAAGAAGCAGGAAAGCATTCGGGATTGAAACTTATTTTCTTAATCTTGCCACAGATGATGAGTCCATTCTCGTAGCTGCACGTGAAAATGCCACATCAACTAAAAATATAAGTGATCTTCAGACGATTTTGACCGACCTGATGCAGAATGCAAAAATAAATGAATCAAGCCGTCTTGCCGGCCATGTTCAGACAGCTTTGTGTAAACATCTAAAGAAAAATAAATATGGTAGAATTAATAATAAAGGAGTTAAACAGGCGCCGTTTTATGTTCTTCTCGGAGCTCAAATGCCCGCCATTCTGATAGAAACGTCATTTATAAGTAATCCAAAAGAATGTAAAAGATTAATAACTCCAAAATATCAGGAACGATTGTGTGAAGCTATAGTTAATGGTATTAAAAAATACATTAAGGAAACAAATCCAACCGCATTGTTAAGAAAGCAAGAAGGCAGAAATAAAGGATAGAGATATGGCAAAAAATAAAAATATTCAATTTGTTTGGGGAGTTGCACTGATCCTGGCAGGAATCGGCGTGTTTTTCAGGATACCTCAGGTAATACCGGAAATTCAAAAGATCGAACATTTTTCTTCAGCTATTTTTTTTATACGGTTTTGTTTCTACTTTTTAGGTATTCTGCTTATCGGTGGCGGAGCAAAAAAAATTTATGATAACTATCAGAAATCGTCTGATAATAATTAGGAACGTGAACGAATTAACTTCCTTAGGCCATGAAGGTCTGCATAAAATAAATGAATAAACAAGTGTCAAATAAAAACCCGGTTTCTTCGCAGAAAACCAGTCTGAAAGCTACCATAAGAGATCAATCAGGAGCCGGCAAAGTCAGGATAGGCGAGCTTCTGAGTAAAGAGGGATATATTACAAGCGCTCAGTTAAAGAAAGCGCTAGATTATCAGAAAACAAGTCCTCTGAGGCTGGGCAGTATACTCATCAAGCTTGGCTACATAGATGAAGAAAGTATAGTAAATGTACTGAGCCGCATTTATAATTACCCTGCTGTAATAATATCAAAAACTTCTCCGGATTCAAAAGCTCTCAAGATTATATCTTACGAAATTGCTAAAAAATATATGGTTTTCCCTTTAAAATTCGAAGGAGAAAATCTTGTAGTTACTATGGCAGAGCCTACTGATGCGACTGCTGTTGAAAATTTGCAAAAAGAGATTCAGCGTGGCTTAAAGGTCTGTGTATCTTCCGAACGGGATATAATCGAAGCTTACAGAAAATATTACAAAATAAGTGATGAAGAATTTAATCAATATAGCTTTAAAGAAAAAGAAGAAGAAGACACTGTCCCGCTCACTGTTGTTGATGATTTTGGTTCTCTGGTCTCAGAAGCCGCAGGTGAAATTGAAATGCAGAGCACTCAGGAAGACGATGCCGAAATGGATCAATATCTTGCTTCTGATGCTCCAATTATCAAACTCGTTAACGGCATTCTTATAAAAGCTATAAACGGAGGTGTCAGCGATATACATATTGAGCCTTTTGATAAGGCATTGCAGGTTAGATACAGACTGGACGGTGCTCTCTACAAATCTATGAATCTGCCTCCCGGTATTAAAAATGCCTTAACCTCAAGGCTGAAAATTCTATCCAGTCTGGATATTGCCGAGCGTCGTGTGCCGCAGGACGGCAGAATCAAAATGCGTCTCGGCAAAAAAAATACAGTTGATTTCAGGGTCTCAACTCTGCCAACTCTTTTTGGTGAAAGCATTGTCATGCGTATTCTTGATCAAAGCGCACTTAATGTAGACCTGACTAAAATGGGATTCGAACAAAGGACATATGAAACGCTTAAGAGATGTGTTACACTACCCTATGGTCTTGTTCTTGTAACCGGTCCGACAGGCAGCGGCAAAACAACCACATTGTACTCTGTTCTTAACAAACTTAACACGGAAGATACAAAAATACTCACCGCCGAGGATCCCGTTGAATTCAATTTCAAGGGAATAAACCAGGTAAATGTTAAAGATGAAGTTGGAATGACTTTTGCTGCTGCTCTTAAATCATTTTTGCGACAGGATCCGGATATCATAATGGTAGGTGAAATTCGTGATCAGGAAACAGCAGAAATTGCTATAAAAGCAGCTATGACCGGGCATCTGGTTTTCAGTACCCTTCATACAAATGACTGTCCATCAACTATAGGGCGTCTTGCAGATATAGGCATACCATCTTACATGATATCTGCTGCTGTAACAATGGTATTATCACAGCGACTATGCAGAAGGCTTTGCATAAAATGTAAGGCTTCGGTCAATCAAACCAACCCGGATGAATTGGAGAATATGGGATTTTCCAAAGAGGAAATTCCGGACTTGAAAATTTATGGACCAAAAGGTTGTCCGACTTGCATGGGGAGCGGCTATAAAGGCAGAGTCGGCTTGTATGAGCTGATGGAAGTAACCGAGGAAGTTGCTAAAGTGATAAATGCCAATGTTCCTGAGGAGCAACTTAGAAGGACAGCCATACAGGAAGGTATGGTTCCTTTGAGGGACTCAGGGCTTGTTAAAATCAGAGAGGGAATAACTTCTGTTGATGAAATTCTAAAACGAACAACCATAACCAAAGAAGCTTTGCCGGCATATCTTGTAAATCCTGATGTGGAAAGATATGAAGACAAGGATGTTATTATTCGTGAAGGGAATAAGGATATAGATTTTTTCAAGCTTATTCAGGGTGCTTTAATTGTTGTTAAGGGACGCAAAAAAATAGCTGAAATTGTGCAGCCCGGTGAATACTTTGGAGAAATGACAGCTATAACCGGAGAACCTCGATCTGCCAGCATTATTTCAAAGGGAAGGTCTATTATAAAACGATTCCCGGGGGATAAGATATATGAACTGATTGAGAAATATCCTGATGTCTCCAAACATCTATTTGAGATAATTGCCGGTCGCCTTCATCAAGCTGATAAAATTATCGTTAAGTTGATTAATGAAAGGAAGCAGACATAATTAAAATGCGAACAGGTATTGGATATGATGTACATAAACTGGTTTTCGGTCGAAAACTGGTTCTTGGAGGGGTCATTATACCATTTGAAAAGGGTTTGTTGGGTCATTCAGATGCGGATGTGCTTGTTCACGCCATATGTGACGCCCTTCTCGGCGCAGCAGGACTCGGAGATATCGGCCGGCATTTTCCGGATAACGATCCCGAATTCAAAGATATTTACAGCATAAAACTTCTTGTAAAAACTTGCGAAATAATCAGCAAAAAAGGTTTTAAAGTAAATAACATAGATTCTATAATTTTTGCACAGGAACCAAAACTTTATCCTTATAATGAAGCCATGAAAAACAACATAGCTAAGGCGACAAAAGTTGAACCCGGCCGAATCAATATCAAAGCCACAACAACTGAAGGCCTCGGCATGATCGGGGAAGGAGATGGGATTGGAGCCATGTGTATAGCTTTAATTTCAGGGGATTAAAGGCAGGGATTAGGGATCAGGGGTCGGGGATTAGAGAAATCATATGTCAATTCGTATATATAATACATTACATAGAAAAAAAGAAAATTTTGAGCCTGTAGAACAGGGCAGGGTGGGTATGTATGTTTGTGGCCCGACTGTTTATGATTCATGTCATATCGGACATGCAAGGTCTATATTAACATTTGACGTCATTGCAAGATATTTAAAGGCAAAAGGCTTTAAAGTAACTTATGTTAGAAATTTTACTGATATTGACGATAAAATAATTAATCGGGCAAATCAAACAGGTATTACCTGTAAAGCACTTGCTGAAAAATACATTGATGAATTCTATGAGGACATGGATGCTCTCAATGTTGAAAGGCCCACAATCGAACCAAGGGCTACGGAACATATTACTCAGATTATAAAACTCATTGAAATGCTTATAGATAAAAGCATGGCATATCAGATAAACGGCGATATATTTTTTGCAATAGAATCATTTAAAGATTATGGCAAGCTTTCCGGACGTAAGCTTGAAGATATGAAAGCCGGTGCCAGAGTGACTGTTGACAAAAGAAAAAACAATCCTTTTGATTTTGCTTTATGGAAATCAGCCAAGCCCGGAGAGCCTGCCTGGGACAGCCCGTGGGGTAAAGGGAGGCCGGGATGGCATATAGAATGTTCGGCAATGAGCGCTGAATATCTTGGTAAAACATTTGATATTCATGGCGGAGGAAAAGATCTTGTTTTTCCGCATCACGAAAATGAAATTGCACAGTCAGAAGGGGCATTTGGCCAACCTTTTGCCAGGTTTTGGATTCACAATGGTTTTGTAAATATAAACCAGGAAAAAATGTCAAAATCGCTTGGCAACTTTTTAACGATAAAGGATATATTAAAATCTTACTATCCTGAGACTGTAAGACTGTTCCTCCTCTCCAGCCACTACAGGAGCCCCATTGATTTTACGGATAAAGCAATGGATGAGGTAAGTATCGGTCTTGACAAGATTTATGCGCTGCTTAAACGCATTGAAGAAAAGAAAGAACTTTCAGCAATAAATAATGTTGAGCCTGGTAATTATTACAAGCACTTTTGCGAAGCAATGGATGACGATTTCAATACTGCCCGAGGCATCGGTGTGCTTTTTGACGCTGTTCGAAATATAAATCGCCTGTTAGATGAAAGCAAAGAAGGATTATCTCAAGAGGTAATCAAAGATATAATTTCATGCAAATCAGATATCCTGAAAATAGGCGGCATATTAGGCATTCTTTATGAATCACCTGAAGTCTATTTTGAGGAAAAGAAATTGAGAAGTTTAGGGAAAAAGTCAATTGATCCCACTATTATTGAAGATATTATTAAAGAGAGGGAAAAAGCAAGAAAGGCAAAAGATTGGGGAAAGGCAGATAACATCAGGGATCAGCTTGAAGTCATGAATATTATTATTGAGGACCGTCCGGAAGGCACTGTTTGGATGGTAAAGAGTTAAGGGTATATAAATGTCCGGCATGAAAGAGCTTGCTCTTCTGATGGGGAAACTGGAACATCAGATAAAGACCTGCACTCGATGCGGGATGTGTCAGGCCGTATGTCCTCTTTTTGAACAAACCGGTGTTGAAGCTGATGTCGCCCGTGGAAAACTGGCCATGCTTGAAGGTCTTGCCGAGGAAATGTTTAAGAATCCCAAGGGGGTTTATGAACGTCTCAGCCGCTGTCTTCTTTGTGGGTCATGTGCGGCTAACTGTCCCAGTGGCGTAGAAGTACTGGAAATTTTTATTAAAGCTCGTGCAATCCTTACACAATTCATTGGTCTTTCTCCGGCAAAGAAAATAATTTTAAGGATTATGCTGTCCAATCCTTATACTTTTGGTATGTTGCTGGAATTGTTGTTGAAGATTCAGAAGCTGTTTACAAGACCGGCCAATGAACTTTTGGGAACTTCATGTGCGCGCTTTGTGTCACCTTTAATACATGACCGGCATTTTAAATCTCTTGCACCTGTACCGTTTCACCGCATAGTTCCTGATCTAAATTCATATCCCGGAAAATCCGGTTTAAAGGTTGCTTTTTTTACAGGTTGCCTGATTGACAAGATTTTTCCCCAAATCGCAGAAGCAGTTATTGAGGTACTGAATTATCACGAAGTTGGTATATTTATACCGTATGGGCAGGGATGTTGCGGTGCTCCGGCTATTTCATCAGGAGACACAGTTACGTTCGGCCAGTTGGTACGCCATAACCTGGAACTGCTTGATATCGTTGAGTTTGACTATCTTGTTACTGCATGTGCCACTTGTACTTTCATGATCAAAAAAATATGGCCCATGATGATAAAAAATCAGCCCGCTGAAATCAGATCCAAAGTTAAAGCACTATCTGAAAAAACACTTGATATTAATCAGTTTTTAGTATCAAAAGTTGGGCTTAAAAAAGCAAACTATCATAGAAACAAAAACCTGATTGTAACCTATCATGATCCGTGTCATCTATCAAAATCATTGGGAGTAGCAACCGAACCAAGAGCGCTCATTAAAGCGAATTCAAGGTATCTTCTCAGAGAAATGCCCGAATCCGACCGGTGTTGTGGATTGGGGGGAAGCTTTAATTTGCAGTATTATGATCTTTCGGATAGGATTGGAAAACGTAAACTTGATAATATTAAATCGACAGGTTGTTCTGTAGTAGCCACAGGGTGCCCTGCCTGCATGATTCAGATTGCCGATATGCTTTCAAAATCAGAAGATTCAATTGTTATCAAACATCCGATAATAATATATGCTGAGTCTTTGAAAAACAATATCCCCTAATGTTTTTCTTTTGTTTCAAGGTGTCTCTTATTGTTTTTGTTGCTTGTCACCTGACAAGAATTTCGCAGTCAGGTCGAAATGCCCAATTTGGGCAGAATATAAGCCTGCAACAGAAACCATATTCCAATAATTATCAGAAAAATCACTAACGATTGCATAATGTTACTCCCCTGTTAATATTTTTTATAAACTTACTCCAAAATCATAGAATAAGTCATTAAAAGACAACTGTAAACAATTTTTTATGAAAGGTATAATCAAAAATGAGTTATGATTTTAATGCAGACGAAATATTTGAGATTGCAGAGCAGATAGAAAGAAATGGTATAAAATTTTACGAACTGGTTGCAAAAAGCATAAATAACGCTTCTGCCAGGAAATTCTTTCTTAGTCTGTCTGCAATGGAAGCTGAACACGAAAAGACTTTTATTTCTTTAAGAGCTAACCTGACGGATAAGGAAAAAGAAAAAACAATTTTTGATCCTGAAGGTGAATCAGCTCTTTATCTCCGGACACTTGCAGACAATCGTGTCTTTTTTGAAAAAGATATTGCTGATATCTTGTCTCATAAGAATCAGCCTGAAAAGGATTTTATAAAGATAATTTTAGATTATGCCATTGGAGCTGAGAAAGATTCGATTGTTTTTTATCTGGGCATGAAAGATTTAGTGCCTGAAAATTTAGGCAAGAAAAAGATAGCTGAAATTATCAAAGAAGAAATGTCGCACATAAGACTTCTCGGCAAAGAACTGGGTGCTATAGTGAACCCAAAAATGAGACAGAGAAGTAAAATATGCACAAAATAATTCTGGTAGGTGCCGGTGGTTTTATTGGAGCAGCTCTAAGATATTTGATTAGTGGTTATGTTCAGAACCTGACACAAAGTGTTGCTTTCCCGCATGGAACCCTTGCAGTGAATATTACAGGCTGTTTTATGATTGGTATAATTTCTCATCTTATTGAATCTCAGGCAGGCATGACAGCAGAGATGCGTTTATTGCTTATGGTTGGACTTTTAGGTTCTTTTACTACATATTCTACATTTAGCTATGAGACAATGAATTTATTGCAAGACCAAAGGTTTTTCCTGGTTTTGATAAACATAGGGACTCATATAATTTTAGGGCTATCATCTGTGTTGCTCGGTCGATTTACGATAATTACAATATGGAGATGAGATAAATGAAACTTCCACCTGAAGGCCAACTTCTCCGAATATTTATTGGAGAAGCAGATCACCAGTTGGTTTAAAAAAGATTAGGATAGTAACATGAAAAAGCTGCCGATAGGAATATCAACATTTAAAGATATCATTGAAGAGGGATACCTTTATATTGATAAAACTCTTTTTGTAAAGAGACTTGTAGATAATGGGAGATACTATTTTCTATCTCGTCCCCGAAGATTTGGAAAAAGCCTTTTTCTTGACACGTTAAAGTCTGCTTTTGAAGGAAGAAAGGAGTTGTTTAACGGTCTGTTTCTTCAAAACAACTGGAACTGGGAAGAGAACTATCCTGTACTGAAGATAAGTTTTGGTGCAGGCGTGCTTCGAAATCAAAAAGAGCTTGATGAAACCTTTGAAGGCATGATTTTGAGGTTGAAAAACAAATTCAACCTTGAATTGTCTGATATAAGTTATAAAGAAAACTTTAGAGAAATAATAGAAAAGCTGTATCAAAAATTTAATCGGAAAATTGTGATTTTGGTAGATGAATATGACAAGCCAATACTTGATAATATAACTGATCCCGATACCGCTGCTTTAATGAGAGATAATTTAAAAAATTTTTATTCTGTGATCAAGGATTCCGATGCATTTATTAAATTTGTATTTATCACAGGGGTTTCAAAATTCTCAAAGGTCAGTCTTTTCAGTGGACTTAACAATCTTGAGGATATTACTCTGGATGAAAACTATTCAATTATCTGCGGCTATACTCAAGATGATCTTGAAAGAGAATTTAAAGACAGGCTGGAACATGCTGATTTAAATGAAATAAAAAATTGGTACAATGGTTACAACTGGCTTGGTGAATCTGTATATAACCCCTTTGATATTCTTCTTTTTTTCTCCAAAGGCAGAGAATTCAGGAACTACTGGTTTGAAACAGGCAGTCCTTCTTTTTTAATAAAACTTTTTAAGGAAAATAATTATTTCATACCTGATCTTGAAAAAGTAGAGGTAACAGAGAGTCTTCTTGGAAGTTTTGATGTTGATTTTATTGAGCTTGAAACTCTTCTTTTTCAAACCGGATATCTGACCATCAAAAGACAAAAGCGAGTTGGCCCAAGGTTAAAGTATGAACTTAAATATCCCAATATTGAGGTGCAGTATTCCCTGAACGATTATATCCTTGATTATTTGACCTTGGATCCAATTGGGAAATCAAAACATCAGGACGCACTCTATTATGCCCTTGAAGCAGGTGATCCTGAACAACTGCATGAATCTTTAAAACGTTTATTTGCCTCCATTCCATACAATAATTTTTCGAGAAACAGAATATATGAATACGAGGGATATTATGCTTCGGTTATTTACAGTTATTTTGCAGCTCTTGGCATAGAACTTATTGCAGAGGATGTAACAAACAAGGGCAGGATTGATTTAACTCTAAAACTCAATGACAAGGTTTATATCATTGAATTCAAGGTTTCTGATGAAGTTTCCAAGGATAGAGGCTTGCCTCTTAAACAGATAAAAGAAAGGGGCTACAGTGAAAAATATACAGACAGGCAAACTTCAGTTTACCTTATAGGGATAACCTTCAGCAAAAAAAACAGAAATATCAGCTTTTTTGAATGGAAAAAAGTTTAAGCGCCGGATTGATCGCCTTCCACGGTTGCTTCGCTGACAACCCGATTTTTTCCGGTTCTCTTGGCCTGGTAAAGGGCCCTGTCGGCTCGGTCAATGATAGTGCAAACGGAATCCATTTTTCTAAATGAACTTACACCAATACTTACCGTAATGGAGATGCCTTCGCCTTTACTTTCATTGCCAGGTATGTAGCGGGTTCCGGCAATGGCTTCTTGGAGATGTTGTGCCTTTTTTACAGCATTTTTCAGTGATGCCGCCGGCAGTATTATGACGAATTCTTCGCCGCCATAACGCGCCAAAAAGTCTTTTTCTCTGATTAATTTGTTGCATTTTTTAACTAAGGTCACGAGAACCCGGTCACCGATCTGGTGTCCGTACGCATCGTTTATTTTCTTAAAATCATCAATATCAAGGATGAGCAACGAAAAGGGGGAGCGTTTGAGCGTGTTTTTGTCCACTATTTTGCGTATATAGCTATCGAATGCCCCCCTGTTATACGCCTTTGTGAGGTCGTCAGTCATTCCTTCAGTTTTGACCTTCTTCAATTCTAAATTGAGGATGCTTATCTCTTTGGATAGCGCGTCCATCTGTTGTTTGTCCTGTTCCTGTTTTTTTCGCACTGTTTCCTGAATCGCTTTGACTTCCTTTTTTAGTTTATTCTTTATGCTTTTGATATCATTGAGCATCGTTATCGCTTCGATTTGTTCGCTCTGCTCATACACTTTGCGATTGTAATCCAGATTTTTCGAATCCAGAGCTGCAATCGCTATTCTCTGAAGATCAATTATGTCCCATATTTCCTTTTCCCTGTCGTTCAAATAAGTTTTTTGCCTTTTGATGAAAGTGGGAATAATCTTCTTGTGCCTTTCAAAAATAGATTCAACGGCCTTTGTATCTTCTTCTTCAGCGAATGTTTCAGACAAGTCATCAATCTGCTTTGCAAATCTATCGGAATCAATTTCTTTTTGATCCATGGAAAAGTCCTTAATGAATACCAGTAATGCACGGATAGCGTTTAAATAGAAGACCTTCTTTTTCGCATTATTTTGGATTTCTTCAATAAATCGTTCCATATTAACGGGTTCTTTGTTCTTGTTTTTCGAAAAGTATCCCATTTTATCTCCTTTTCATTGACAGATTCGCACCATTTGTACCAAGAAATTACATTTTATGCTGATTATCTGCAACCTGTCGTTGGCCTGAGCTGGAAAGATGGAGCATGACAGAACTCTATAATTCGGCTAAATGATTTGTGCAAGTTTTATATTCTGATGGATTTATATTTGCGAAGACGTTTGCTGCGAGGATCGAATCGACATTTATTGATCGTGCCTGCTGATTCAACTATGTGATATGATTCCACAGATTGTAACCGCAGGAATACATGAAGTATTTTAAGGATTAAAATTTGTACCTGACGCAGAAATCGGGGAAATTAGCAGTTTTCGTCCTTAGAGCCTATTTCAGTAGGCGACTGAGCGCGACCCAAAAGGCCAGTTGGAAGGGAACGAGCCATGTATACATGGCCTACTGAAATAGGCTCTAAGTAAACGGGCATACAAGTTCATTCACATCAAAAATATGTTGCTTCCCGCAGTATGGGCATGGTGATAAAAGTTCAACCTTTGCATCCCAGGTTTTATTGCCGGAGTTATCTGTCAGGATTCCTTGATCATCAATGATCCTGAACCGATCACTTTCAAAAATCTTGTTATG
>DAOWEW010000077.1 GCA_030638305.1 Desulfobacteraceae bacterium | reverse complement strand
TCAAAAAATATAACGGAGCTCAAAGTCCCGCTGAACGACTTAACCACTTTCGGTATCATGGCAACTGGCTGGAGAACCTTTTGATATCAGCTTCTTTGGGAGGTTATAGAGCACCTCCCCCAAATCCGTTATAATCAGAAGTTTTCGTCTTAATAGATCAAGCGCTGTTATCGCAAAAATCATTTTATTTCTTAATCTTTCATCGCATTGAAAATTAAAACGATAACCCTCAACAGAATCCGGCGCAGCAATGCCTATACAGACCGTTCCAACAGGCTTTTCTTCGGTTCCACCACCGGGCCCGGCAATGCCAGTTGTTGATATTCCATAAGTTGCGCCGGCAACATGCCGCGCACCATCTGCCATCTCTTTTGCAGTCTCTTCATGCACAGCCCCGTATTCTTTTAACGTGGTCTCTGACACACCAAGAACTTTGATTTTTGCTTTATTTGAATATGTCACACCGGAAAAGAGAAAATAATCAGAGCTATCGGGCACATTGGTAAGCAAATGAGATATAAGGCCGCCGGTACAGCTTTCAGCTACCGCTATTGTAGCCTTTTTTTTGCGAAGAAGATTGCCTGCTACAGCTTCCATAGATTCACCATCAGTAGAAAATGCGCATTTGCCGATTTTATTTAACACCGATTCTGATGCTTTTTCCAAAAGAATATTTGCCCTATTTTTATCTTTATCTCGAGCATAGAGTTTGACATAAATTGTTGGAGACTTCGCACGCAGTCCCAGCCTGATCCCGGGGAATTCCTCTTCCAAACCCGCCAGACGTTCGTTTACAGCAGCCTCGGCCAAACCGAATGTTGATATGGTTTTTACAAGACCAAAACTTTTTTCCTTCTGAAGCTTGTTTATCCAGGGCAAAACCCCGTTTGTAAGCATCCAGCGCATTTCATAAGGAACCCCCGGGAGAAAGAAAAACAAACACACATTAATTTTAAGCACAAAGCCCGGGGCTGTCCCAACAGCATTGAAAAGACACTCAGCGCCCTTCGGCACCATGGCCTGGTTCTTGTTGGAAGCAATAACTTCGCGATTTTGTGTTTTAAGAAAATTTTCAATACAAGACATTGCCTGCCTGTCAAATACAAGCTCAACACATGCCGCCCTTGCGGCTGCCTCCGCTGTAATATCATCTGATGTAGGACCAAGCCCGCCTGTAATTACTGCCAGATCGGCACGCGTGCTTATCTCTTTAAGAATGGCTGCAATTGCTTCAATGTTATCACCCGCGCATCCATGACGCACAACCTCCATACCCGCTTCTTCCAGTTTTTGGGCAATATAAGCAGAATTGCTGTCAATTACAGCCCCTGTAAGTATTTCATCACCTGTAGCAAAAATTTCCGCTTTCATAATTTAATATTGTAAAAATTCACATGTTCAAACGTTCTTCGTTCAGGCCCATCAGCCATTAACTCTCAGGCCTTTAGAATCTATCTTTACATCAAGCATACAAGCTTCTCCTCTTTCTGAAAGAATAGATTCCCATTTTTTTTCTAATGTTGCAATATCTTCGATTTCACCGATTGCCCATATGCAGCCTCCTCCTCCAGCGCCTGTGAATCTTGCACCGCAATTATTTTTAACTGCCGAATCAACAAGCTTTTCACCCATTGAATCAAGAACTTCAGGTGTCATCTTTTTCCTTAAAGCCATTTCTTTGTTCATTGATTCGGCCGCATATTTAAAATCGCGTTTAATTAAAGCATCGACGAATCTATGCGTATAAGCAATTATTTCCACCCAAAGTTTCCTGTATTTTCCTGAAATAAACTGCCTTACCCACTTGCCGTTAATATCCTTTGATTCATGGGGAATTCCACAATAGGCTAATAAAAGATGCTTTTCAAATTTCTTGAAAAATGCTTTTCGATAAACAGCTTTCTTTCTGAAACAAGGGCTTTTAATTCCATCAAGCCAATACCATGTATTCACTCCTCCATAAGCAGCAGCCAATTGATCCTGTAAACCGCAAGGTACGCCTGCAACACTTCCCTCAATAGCATATGCAAGCATGGCTGTTTCCTTTCTTGACAAAAGGCTGTTTACGCCAATTTTTTCAAAGATCCTGGAAAACGCAGCAATAAGAGCGACCGCCGCTGAAGAAGATCCCCCAAGGGCGCTTCTTGGTGGTGATGAAGATTCAATCCGGATATGGACGCCATTGACCCCAAGATGGGCTGCAATTGCAAACATAAGCCCGAGGGGATGATCAAAAGGAGCTGTATCTATTGGATATTCGGCACTTTTAAACCCTTTTGAAGATACCTTTACCATGCCTTTATTATATGCTGAAAGGCAAACTCTTGTCCTTAAATCTAATGCTATGTTAAATGTGCAAGGGGAAAAATGCCTGAGCGGATAATGAAAAGTGCTGATATCCAAGGTTCCTCCCATGTCGATTCTGCATGGTACAGATACCGAGATATGCTCTGATTTAAGTATGTTTTTCAGATCATTATACATGATAATAAATTAAGTGCCTAAAGTGAGCTAAAGTATATTAAAGTGCCTAAAGTTGTGGTACGCCTTCGGCGTGCTAATTGATAACTCATTACCACAGGAGTCTGCCCCAATTGTGTATTAAGAAACATATATCAACTGGCAGAATTCATTAACTTTAGGCATTTTAGACACTTTAATATACTTTAGGCACTTCAATTCCCTCTTATCTGTTTCAGGAATTTCAAGCTTTTGGGAGCCATCCCCAGATGATAAGGCACAAACGCCTCTAAAAATTTTAACCCTTCACTTAAAGCTGTTTTTGTAAATCTGATTCTTCCCGCCTTTTGTAAATCACCGCTTTCAACCCATAGTAACTGTTTTATTGTCCCCCTGGAAAGATATATTTTATTTAACGCAGAAGAAGAACATTTGTCACAAACAAGACACCCTTTAACAATATCAAAAGCAATCCTTCCTTTCTTGATCTCTTCTACCTCAATGCGGCACTTGCCGCATTGAGTTAAATCCGGACAAAAACCGGATATTCTAATAAATCTGATCTGAAAAATTATACTCAGAGTCTCCCTGGGCATATAGCCAAGATCCAGTTCGTTAAGAACGTGCTGAAAAAGTTGATATATTTGAACCTGTTTTTTACCCTCTTCCATCCATACATTAATCAATTCAGCCCAGTAGCTTGCATATGCAATTTTCACTATATCTGCTCTGCTTATTGAAAACGGTTGTTTTAATGTTGCCTCCTGCAGAACAGGCAGCCCTTTGCCACGACCGGGACTGCAAACTATTTCCAAAACAGAAAATAGTTCGAGGATTCCTGCAAATCTTTTAACACTTTTTTTTGCCGACTTTGCAATGACTGAAATCTTTCCTTTATTTAATGTAAAAAAATTAATTATTAAATCATAATCACCAAAATCAATACGACGGAGAATAATGGCGGGCGTAGAAAAACTTGACATTTATTAAAGACCAAGAAGGGTTGTAGCTATTTCAAGATAGAAAAATACGCTGATAATATCGACAGATGTTGTTACAAAAGGACTGGAGGCTACAGCAGGATCTATATTTATTCTTGCAAAAGCCATCGGCACCACAGAGCCAAGCAGGGCAGCAAGAGTCATGGAACAGATAACGGAAAGACCAACAGACAGCGCAAGTGCCCAGGTATCATAACGAAACTGAGCTACCATACCAATAAGAAAACCATATACTATACTCAGGATAAAACCGACAGATAGTTCTTTAAAAACAACAGCCCAGATATCTCTTACATTGAGTTGCCCTGTTGCAAGACCACGTACAACAATAGAGGAAGACTGGGTGCCGATATTTCCACCCATATTCATTATTACCGGTATAAAAGCCGCAAGATAAGCAAGCTTGCTCAAACTACCTTCAAAACGACCAATAATAAAAAATGCAATTATACCACCAACACAGCTTGCAAATAACCAGGGCAAACGAATCTTCGTGCTTTTAAAAACAGACCGGGTTTCGATAAATTCCTCACCTGCGCCTGCCATTTTCAATATATCCTGTGTGGCCTCATCTCTGATAATATCAATAATATCATCAACGGTAATTATACCAACCAGCTTGTTTGTGTCATCTACAACAGGAACTGCAAGAATATCATAACGGGCAACTATCTTGGCCACCTCCTCCTGATCCATTCCTGTCTCAACGGAAAAAACATCAGTTGTCATAAATTGTTTAAGGGGAGTTTCGGGATGGACTACAACAAGCTGCCTTAATGAACTTACCCCTACAAGCCTGCCATATTCATCCACAACATAAAGATAAAAAGGCATCTCAACATCCAGATGCTCTTTCTGCAAAGATTTGATTGCCTCTTTTGCGGTTGTGCCCTCCTTCAAGGCAATAAAATCCGGAACCATGATACCGCCGGCAGTATCATCACCATATCGCAGTAAGTCTTCAACCTCTTCAGACCCCTCTTGTTTCATTTTTTCGAGGATGGTATCAGACTTTTCCTTTGGCAGTCGTCCTATTATGTCGGCAACATCATCTGTGGGCATTTGTTCCAGGATCTCGACAATTTCGTCCAAATCCATGTCTTCTATGAAGTCAGAGAAAATGTCTTCATCAAGCTCGCTGAAAAGGGCGCCCTTTTGCTGTGCTTCCTTTATCATATCAAAGAGCTTGTGCTGGTTAAGAAGCGATAGAGAACGGAACACAACAGACATATCAGCCGCATGTGTTTTGTCTACAATCTTGCGGAGATGAGTTGTCGCATCTCTTCTCAACAGTCTTTTGATGCTTTCAACAAGTATTTTACTGCGTTCACTCAGCATAATTTTTTACCGGGACTCATTATCTTTAGAAAATTTGATGGAATTTTCCTGTATATTTTCTCTCGCTATCTGTTGATTTTGAAAAAGTGAACTTGAATATATTGATAAAGCAATAATAGATAGTAATATCCCAACACACAAAACAATACGGATCCAGAATTTACTGCTGAAATTTTTCAGATCGGTTTCATATCCGTCGGTTTTCTTTAAAATAAACCTGCTTGACTCATAACGACGGACTGCCTCTTCCTCATCGGCACCAAGAGCCCTTGCGTAAGCTCGCAAGAAACCTTTTACATAAACTTCAACAGGTAGTCCGGCAAGATCATCCTTCTCAATAAGAAGGAGTGTATCCATTCTGATCTTTGTCTCATTTGAAATTTCTTCAAGACTGATTCCTTTCTCAAGTCTTATCGACTTAAGATAACGTCCAAATGAAAGAGAGTCTTTATCTCCAACCATAATCTTATAACCCCAAACCCCGATTCCTAATTCCCGCCTTGCCCTATTTTATAATTTTTATATAAGACATTTCCCGAAGTTCATCTATCCACGAACGAAATTTTTTATCGACTATTTCTTTATAAAGTGTGTCTTCAATCTCAAGAGATGCCTCTTCAAGCGACTTTCCCGGAACATCGACAATCTCCTTAATATAGAATATCTGATACCCCTGATCAGTATCAAGCACTGGCGTAAACTCATCTGTCTTTATATCTTTTATTGCTTCTTGTATTTTTGGGGAGAGTTCTTTAAGTTCAAATAAACCCAATCCGTTTTCATCGCTAACGTATGATGATTCAGAATAAATACCGGCTATACTGTCAAAAGGTTTATCCTCCAATTCTGTTAAAACTACCTCCATTTTTTTCAATACTATAAGTTTTTCTTCTTCAGAAGCAAAAGAAGGCACTTTCATAATTATATTACTGAGGCGATATTTCTTTATGCCGCCATACTTGTCACTGTGGCTTTTGTAGTAAGACTCTATGTCCTCTTTTGTAATTACTATTTTGGATTTTATCTCAAAGTTAACCAGTTTAGCCCGGAGCATCTGATCCGTTATACGCTTACGATACTCCTCAATGGTCAAACCCTCTGCATTCAACATCTCCCTGAGCTCTTCATCCGTAAAAAAATTTGCTTCTTTTAAACGTTCTATTGCACCATCTATCTCATCACCTCTGACTGTAATGTTAGATTGTTTTATCTGCTGATCAGTCAGTTTTTGATCAATAAGCTGGTTGAGGATTTCCTTCCGAGTGTTGAATAACATCCGGCGCTCCTCGTCAGGCGAATAACCAGACGCCAGTATTCTTTCAGCATATGGATTAAACGACTCGTCAAGTTCGGAAAGTAAAATTATATCATCGTTAACAACGGCGGCGATTCGATCAACAATGTCTGTGCCCTGTACATCAGCAATTATGAAGAAACTAAAGGCACAAAAAATAAAAAAGTATCGTATGCAAACAACGTTGCAAAATATTTGTCGTATTTGTCGTAATAGTCTATCCACAATTAATTTTTTCCCATTGCTCTCTGTTTATTTCAATTTTATAATTTTTTCTGAGTTTTTCAATCCAATCATTATAAGCTTTTTCAGCATTTTCTTTACGTAAGTGCTTTATGATAAATTCATTCATATTTGCCGAATCTTCTTGTGAACCAAAATTCACAAAAAATCTATCATAATTTCTATCATAATATTCCGATATACTTTCCGGAGTTATTACAATTTTTTCCTCCAACTCTGCTATGATAACTTTTTCTATAAGCAAGCGGTTCTTTAATGCCTTTTTCCAAGATTGATATGATATAGCATACTCAAGTAACGTCTTGTCAAATTCACCCTCAGGATAATCTTTTTTTATTCCCTCTATAACCTCTTCAACCTCTAAATCAGAAATGCAAATATTTTGTTCTCTGGCTTTCTCCAGAATAATCATTTGTTCAACGAGCTGATTCAAGAGACTTAACCTGGCTTTTTTTAAGTTCGCCGAACTCTTCAAGACATTGTAAGAATAAGCCGCCCTTACTATCTCGAAAGCCATGTTAAAATCATCTATAGTCGTAATTTTTTCGCCGACCCGAATCAGATATTCATTCCCGTGTCTATATTCAGGTTCAGCACAACCTGACAATGCACATAAAACCAATAAAACAGTTAATATCGAAGATAGCTTATAGAATATTTTCATTAAATGAAGCTCCCCGCCGCAAGCGGACGGGGTATTTAAAAAATCATAATAAAAAGTAACGGTTCATGCCCAACAATCTGAGCATTCCCCTATCTATCCTTTAATCCAGATAATCCTGAGTTTATCAAGGTAGCATTGTTCTATTTTGGTTACACTCAAATTCATTAAAAAACTGTGAACCGTTAACTATTAACGGCAAACAGTTACTCATCCATTAACATGTTGGGCTATCTCTTTCAAGATGTTTTTGACCTGAACTAACTATATAAGCCTCCATGTTATTAGCCCGACTTTCGCTCTTTTCTCAAGCTAAATTTTCTCATAAAATTACAATTTACAACAATATCAATTAGCTGTGGTGTTTCGGCAGTTTTGCTGAAAAACATAACTTGTTGATAATAAAGAGAATAAAGTTTTGGGGCCGAATGTAGTGCTTGTAGCCATAACTCGTTCGAGTAAAGGATTGGCTGATAGTGGTGTGTTTACCCTGTAAAAATAAGGTTAGCTCTTGTATAAATTTTTATATTTGATATATTAGGAAGGTGGACGAAATAACTTCCCCAACTATACACACAGCTTCAGGCCACTTTTGCCCGATCTCAGATCACAAAAAATATCAAAATAGCTAAGCTATTCCATCAACTTTTGTGACCTGAGCCTGTATTTGAGGTTTGGGCAAATTTGACCCAAATTTACGCGCCTGCTTGTGGAGGTTAATTTACTGTTTTGTTTGATCTGCTGATGCTTGCGATGTTGGTTAAAACCGACTAATTTTGGAGGGTAACTGCATGTTGTTTACTGTTCTTCTTTATATCTCTCTTTTTGTCTTTCTGCTTGGTCTGAGCTACAAGGTTTCTACCTGGTTCTCGCGGAAGATAGGGATTGCGTCTAAAAATTTTACGACATCTGAAAGAATAGCTGCATCAGTAAAGGGCATACTAAGAGTTATATTCAGCTACAAAATCCTTATTCTTGTTAAGGCTTTTATATTAGATGTTGTTCTGCAGAAAAGAATTCTAAAAGAAGACTTCCTCCGGTGGCTTATGCATATGCTGATATTTACCGGATTCATGATGCTGCTTCTGATGCATGCCTTTGATTCTTTTATAACCGCATCTTTTTTCGAAGAATATTATGCTACTGTAAACCCGTTTTTATTTCTCAGGGATTTTTTCGGCATCATGGTGTTAACCGGCCTGATAATCGCCGTATACAGGCGCTTCATTCTGAAAGTCCCGCGCCTTAAAACCAGCCCCATGGACTGCTATGCCATCATTATCCTTGGTGTTATTATGATTTCAGGCATACTTCTCGAAGGTATGAAAATAACATCATATACAGAATTTCAGAATATGGTGGAAAATTATTCCGGCCTTGATAATGAAGAAGAAATACTGGCGCTTGAGAAATTATGGGTCAAGGATTTTGGCCTGGTTTCCCC
>DAOWEW010000026.1 GCA_030638305.1 Desulfobacteraceae bacterium | reverse complement strand
GCGAAGATATGTGCTGAAATCTTGATGCATAAGGATTTGCAAAAACCGCAAGCATACCCGTGGATATGTTGAGGATTTTTGCGAAGCCTTTATGCGCAAGAGATCGGCGCAGATTGAGTAAAAAATCGCTCAATTTAGGTTATAGTCAAATACAAATTAGGGAGTAATGCATAATGGATAAATATGAAATCATTATTTACTGGAGTGATGAAGACCAAGCCTTTATTGCTGAAGCTCCAGAGCTTCCTGGTTGCATGGCTCATGGTGATACTCACAGAACCGCACTAACCAACATCAAAACAGCGATGGAACTTTGGATAGAAACAGCAAAGGAGTTTAATGACCATATTCCTGTTCCACAAGGCCATCGTCTTGCTTTTGCCTAAGCTGTAAAGGGCGCCGGACCAGGCGCTACCTTAAAGCGAAAGATGTTGAGATGGACCGGGCTGAAATGGATGCAAAATTTGAGTCTTGAATTAATCTTTAAGGGATTGCGCGCAAGGTACGGCATTGATTTTTCCCACTACAGGCAAAACACCATTAAACGGCGTCTGGCCAGGAGAATGGCTGTAACTAATTGTGATAATTACAGCGACTATTTTTCTTATCTTGAAAAAGACCCTGAGGAATATGAACAACTCTTCAAGGACTTAACTATAAAGGTAAGTCGTTTTTTCAGAAACAGGGCTGTTTTTGAAATATTATCTGATAAAATATTCCCGGATATAATGAGTGCAAAAGAAATTAAAAACGACAGCACTCTCCGCATATGGTGCGCGGGGTGCAGCTTTGGCGAAGAGGTATATTCTGTTACCATAACACTTGTGGAATACTTAAAAAAATATGAAAAAAAGATAGATAACTATAGCATCTCCATCTTCGGCACCGACATAGATGGCGAAGCCCTAAAGAGAGCAAGGGCGGGGGTATATGACGATGAAGCTGTGAAAGAGGTAAAAAGGAAAATTCTGAACATCTACTTTTCATCCAATCATTCAATCATCCAATCATCCAACTCCTACATGGTAATTGACTCCATAAAAAAGATGGTAAGTTTCAGCGAGCATGACCTTGTATCAAAAACAAAGATATCGCCACCAACAGGAATTGTGGCCAATTATGACCTGATATTCTGCCGTAATCTTCTGATCTATTTTTCCAGACTTTTGCAGAAAAGGGCATTTTCCAATCTCTTCAACTCATTGAATCCGGGCGGCTATCTGGTCCTTGGCAAGTCGGAATCAATTCCAAAACACCTTGAATCAGTTCTTGTCCCACAAAATCCACGACATAGCAGGGTCTATAAAAAGATATAGTCGAGTTCAGTCATTCCCCATTCCTTAGGACTTGCCCAAAAATAACTTCACATTTTGATGCGCCGATCCATCCCGCATGACTGCGTTGCTCGTCGGTTAAATAGCTCGCTATTCGCCCTCCTCACGTCTTGTCATGCGAGTGCCTCGACACCTGAAAATGTAAATTTATTTTTGGGCGAATCCTTATCGAAACAGGCGTTTGTTAAAAGCATATTTTTTAATAAATGAAATGGTAACGTAGTGTATATCGGAATGCATTGGATTGATAAGTACATTGAATTCATTTTCAACCACTACTGAAGGTATGCGAAGTAAGAGCGAGTCATTTGATAAAACCCACTTTGTTCCTAACTCAGCTAATGCAGGAGGAGTTGGATAATCCCGCCAATTGCGTGGCAAGTTAGCTATTGAAATCTGTTTTGGAATTATACGGTCAGGTATTTCAAGACAGGCAATACTTAGATCGCCCGGTACAATTGATAAGGGGACATGAACTAAATATTCAACTGTAGCAAGGGATCTATTTTCTGAAGTATAAATAGCGCCAGTGCCTTTATGATTCCATCTCCCTCCATATATTTTCGCTCCGGTTCCTGTCAAATCCTTGATGTGTCGAGTTTTGGCAATCCGAAAAACATGCATTAAGAGAACACCCCGTGTTCAATTCGCCCAAGCTCATCCAGAACCATTTCCGTTCCAAATCTTGAGATTAATAAACTCATCGGTGTTCGGTTTGCAAGGGCAGTGTGTGGGAGATTCATCCATAAAAGAAATTTATCTTTATCATCAAATATTTCAGCGCCTTTAGTGGTAATTTCAGCGATTTTTAAAATCTGTTCAGATATAACACGATTGAAGTGCTCATTAGAGGCATATCTCTGTATTGTACGTTCAGTAACCGGCAGAAGTTCAGCCATCTGGCTCATTGAAAAACACAGATATTCCGCAAGATGTGAAAGAGCATTCTTCGTAATTCCCATGTTGCTCAATTCAATTAAGTCGAGCCGATTCTGTATTTTCTTGTGGAGAACTCTCTGTCCACCTAAAATCTTTGTGATGCAAGATAATTCCATTTTTCTAACCTCGCTTAAAAAGATATGACATTTGGCGTTATCTTAATGTCATTTATCACAATTATCAAGAAGAATCATAAGGAACGTGAATGGTTAAGCAATTTTTTATTGCCAAAAACGATTAATACGATTATTAAGTTCAAATCGTATTAAACAAACTTTTTCGCATCTACAATTTAAGGAACGTGGACGAAATAACTTCACCAAGTAGGCGCACAGATTTGGGTCAGGTTTGTTCGATCTTAAATCACAAAAGTTGAAGGAATAGCGAGCTATTTCAATATTTTTGTGCCTATTTTTTTATCGGGCAGATCGGGCAAATATGACCTGAAGCTGTGATGTATAGTTGGTGAAGTTATTTCGTCCACGTTCCTAACTACTCACGGGAGAAACAAATTGACTTTTATAACTACATCTGAAGCCGCAAAGCTCTGCGGTGTAGCCCGCACTACCATTTCGAAGTGGATAGATGAAGGGGTGCTGAACGCGTTTGTTACACCTGGCGGGCACCGTAAGGTAATAGAGCGGGATCTGATGGATTTTTTAGAAAAAAACAGCATTCGGCCAACCTCAAAATCCGGGGAAAAAAAACGGATACTGATAGTGGATGATAATCCCGATGATATCAGGCTCCTTGAAGCAGCTTTTTTGCCGGCCTCGGACAAATATAAGGTATATGCGGCCAACAGCGGTTTTCAGGCTATATATAAAATAGGAGAAATCAAGCCTCATATCGTTATTCTGGATATTATCATGCCTGATATGAACGGCTTCAAGGTATGCGAAAGAATCAAAAACAACCCGGAAACAAAAGATATAAAGGTAATTCTTGTGACAGCTTACCCTGATAAGATAAAGGAAAAAGAGGCATATCAGCATACGGCTGATGCATTTCTTAGAAAACCGATTGATTTAAAAAAGATAGTCGAAACGATTCTGGAGCTTAGTCGAGTCACCTCCCCCCGCATTTCTCAGGCCATCTAAGGAACGTGGACAAAATGAGATTCCGAACAAAGCTTGCTATTCTTTTTTTATTTATAGGACTTGTTCCTGTCGTAGTTCTGGGCTGTCTCAACTTTTACAATACCTCAAAAATGATGAACCGGCAGGCCATTGATCAACTGATCTCACTTAGAGAGGACAGGAAGGCGCAACTCCAAAGTTTTTTTAAACATCTCAAACGAGACATAAAAACACTGAGCGACCATCGCCTTTTAAAGGATATCCTGGCAGAGTATATCAATGCATACAATAAGGGAGGCATTGACGGAAAGGAATTTAAAGCCGTTGATAAGAAATATCACCAAAGATATGTCGGGCTTTCTAAAGAATATGGATATGAGGATATGCTTTTTGTCAACAACGAGGGCAACGTTCTGATAACTATAAAAAAAAGGGCGGATTGGGGCACAAACCTGATAAACGGGATATATTCCGATACCAACCTGGCCGAATGCTTTAAAAATGCTGAGAGCGGTGCAAGCATTGTTGATTTTAAGGAATATCCGCCGGCGGGCAAGCCAATGGCCTTTATCGGAGCTCCTATGGTCAGGCATGAAGAAAGAATGGGTTTTAAAGCAGAAGAGAAGATGGGTGTATTGATAATTCGGCTCCCTGTAGAACAGATCAATACGGTTATGATGAGAAAGGAGGGTTTGGGGGATACAGGCGAAACATATTTGGTCGGAAAAGATATGTTAATGCGGTCGGATTCGAGGTTCTTAAAGGAAAGCGCTATCCTGAAGATTAAAGTGAAGCCCTTGGCAGTCAGTGAAGCCATTGAGGGAAGAACAGGGTGCAAGGAAAATGCGATTGATTACAGGGAAAAACCGGTATCAATTGCCTACGGGCCGGTCGAAATAAATGGCCTGGGCTGGGTTGTTGTGGCTAAAAAGGATCGCAGAGAAATTTTGCAGCCGGCCATGATACTAAGAGCTCAGAGCATAATAATTGCGCTGATTGTGGCTGTAGGCGTGTTGCTGGCAAATCTTCTGTTTGTTGCAGGCATTAGAAAACCTATTATAAGGATGAGAAATACTGCCGATAAAATATCTGCCGGAGATCTTGCTGCACGCGTTTCGGTTGAGACCCGTGGTGAAATCGGCGACCTCGCTGTTTCACTCAACAATATGGCACAAAACCTGATGGAATCAAGGGCAAAAAATGAGGAGTACAGCTATTCCCTGGGAAAAAAGGTGCAAATAAGAACTGCGGCACTGCAGAAAAAAACCCGGCACCTGGAAGAAAGCAATGGTATTCAGATTGCCCATAATGAGATAGTTGTAGCGCTAAATACCGAGCTTGAAATCAAACCGCTTTTAAAAAGCATAATAGGCAAAATAGCAGATCATTCTGATTCCCAGATAGGTGTAATCTATCTATATGAAGAGGAGTCAAAAAGCCTGCGCCCGGGCTCAACCTATGCCATTGACAGGCAGACCATAGGAGATGGTTTCGGGCTTGGGCATGGACTTCCGGGACAAAGCGCATTGGAGAAAAGAACAATACTGGTTACAGATGTGCCGGAAACCTATTTTCGGATATCCTCAGGTGGTATGGAGGGTATGCCGAAAAATGTCATCTGTGTGCCAATCACTATTAAAGATCGACTTGTAGGCGTCCTGGAACTGGCCGGCATTAACGACTATACTGACAAAAAGCTTAAGTTTTTAAATGTGGTTGCTTATCAACTCGGTATAGGTATCAACAATGCGCTTGCCTATCAACACCAGGAAAAAATGGCTGAAGACTTAAAAGGAAAAAACGAGTTCATGGCAGCTCAGAACGAGGAGCTTCAGGCGCAAAGTGAAGAACTCCAGGCGCAGAATGAGGAGATTCAGGCGCAGAGCGAGGAACTGATATCCCAGAAAAAAGAGATAGAGGAAAAGTCCGAACGTGCAAAAGAAGCCAGCCGGCTCAAGTCGGAATTTCTATCAAATATGTCGCATGAACTTCGAACCCCCTTAAATTCCATACTCGGCCTGACAAACCTCATATCCGAGGAAACTATCGGGCGGATTAATGAAAAACAAAAAAAATATATCAAGATTATTGAAAGAAACGGAAAAAACCTCTTGCAATTGATAAACGATATTCTGGACCTTTCAAAGATTGAGTCCGGCACGGTTGAGCTGTCTTTAAGTAAAATTGAGCTTAAGAAATTTATAACAAGTGTTTCCCACTCTATCATGCCGCTCATTGAAAATAAGGGACTCTCTCTTGCCATAGATGTTGTTGATGATATTTTTATTTATTGTGATGTTGATAAGTTGGGTCAGATTTTAACAAATCTTGTCGGAAATGCAGTCAAGTTTACCGAAAAAGGCGGGATCAACATATCCGGCATGGTTGAGAAGGGGGAGTTCCATGACACAGTTGTCATAAAGGTTAGCGATACCGGAATAGGGATATCGGCTGATGCATTAGAGTATATTTTCGAACCCTTTCGCCAGGTGGACGGTTCATTAACAAGAGAATACGGCGGCACAGGCCTCGGTCTCAATATCTGCCATAATCTGATCAAATTAATGGGCGGAAAGATAGAGGTGGAAAGCGAGCAGGAAAAGGGTTCTACCTTTATCATAACATTGTTAAATGATAGAAGAAAGAAATTAAAGACAAAGGAAGAAAACTGGAAGAAAAAAATAGAAACGGATCTGATTCAGGAAACCGTAAAAGAGCTTCCGGCTCCGGACAAGGGGGTCGGGGAGATTCTGATAATAGACGATGATCCTATCATTATAAAGGAGATGGAAATAATTTTCAAAGAAGAAAACTACCACCTGACATCTGTTTTAACCGGTTCAGAAGGACTTTTGCTTTTAAACGGATATGTTCCCGACATGCTCCTCCTTGACCTGCACATGCCGGAGGTGGACGGTTTTAAGGTTCTTGAAGAGCTTCAAAAGAGAGAAGATTTAAAAGATTTGCCGGTAATAGTTCTTACTGCTGCGGATCTCACAGAGGATAAAAAAAAGGATCTCGGTAAAAATGTAAAAGGAGTGATTATAAAGGGACAAATAGATAAAAATGCCCTTCTTTCTAAAATAAACAAGATATTATACGAACCGGGCACCGGTGGAGCAACCATCTGTGAGGCGAAAAAGAAAGTGAAGAGGTTAAAGCCGGCAAAAATTTTGATAGCAGAAGACAGGGACGATAACCTGATTCTTTTCAAGGAAATTCTGATGTCGAAAGATTACAAAATCCATGTTGCAAAAAACGGGCGGGAAGCTGTTGACATAGCCGGGAAAGAGAGGCCGGATCTGATACTGATGGATATGCAGATGCCGGTCATGGATGGATTTGATGCGACAAAACGTATAAAGAAAACAGAAGAGCTAAAAGAAATTCCGATAATCGGCCTCACAGCCAGGGCTATGAAAGGAGACAGGGAGAAGGTGCTTGCGGCAGGTTGCAG
>DAOWEW010000174.1 GCA_030638305.1 Desulfobacteraceae bacterium | reverse complement strand
TTTGGTTTGTTATATCCTGTGCCAGTATCAATTCTGTTTCTTTTTGTTCATCCGGTGCGGTTGATCTGACTGTTGCTTTTGGATCAGTTGATTCCCCTTATGCTGATCCAGCCACAGCAATAATATTGCCTGCAGCTCATCAGTTCCAACATTTCCAGAATCACCTCCCGGTTCACCCGGTTATCTTCGGCAAGCAGGATGTGTGCGTCAAATACAGCTCCAACTTTCTATGTTTGCGCATTGTCTGTTTGCAGATTGCCCTCGTCCGGTGTGCTCATAGTTTTTATCAGGCAGTCATAAAGCTCGCACTGACGTACCGGTTTGTTTAGATAACGATGGATTCCAGCGTCAGTTGCTCTTGTTGCTTCTTCATTATCAAAAGCAGGCGAACTGAGCATTATTAGATGCATTTCAGGGATGTGCGAATCTGAACACAGCCTGCGTGCAAGCTCAATACCGTCCATCTCAGGCATGTGCCAATCAAGCAGGGCAATGTCTGTATGCCTCGCCCCTTAAAGCAGCACTGCGCAACATCTCAAGAGCCTGTTCACCATTTTCAGCACTGCTGTTTTGCATTCCCCAGGCAATCACCTGGTTGGTCAGTATCTCACGGTTGGTCGCGTTGTCGTCAACGATCAAAATGCGCATTCCGCTGAGGTCTTCTGCCGGATGCAGGCCGTTATATTTTTTTTGCGGTCTGGCGTTTAAAGCTAATCGTGAAATAGAAGGCAGAACCTTTGCCTGGTTCACTTTTAACGCCAATCTCGCCACCCATCAGCTCTACCAGCCTGCGGGAGATGACCAGACCCAGGCCGGTGCCGGTGCCGCAGTACTTGCCGGTGGTAGATCCGTCTGCCTGAGAAAAGGCATTAAAAATCCGTGCCTGGATTTCCGGAATGATGCCGATACCGGTATCTGCAACCTCGAAACGCAGACGAATCTTATCTTTGGTCTGCCTGAGCACGTCCACACGTATCACCACCTCGCCTCTGTCGGTAAATTTGATCGCATTGCCGATCAGGTTTACAAGTATCTGCCGCAGGCGATACAAGTCACCTGACAGCGCCACCGTCAAATCAACAGGCAGCACAAGGATCAGTTCCAATCCCTTGATGTGCGCTTTTTCCGCCAGCATCGCCGCTGTTTCATCCAACATATCCCTCAGGTTGAAATCATGGGTATCAATAGCCAGTTTGCCGGCTTCGATCTTGGAAAAGTCAAGGATATCGTTAATAATCTCCAGCAAGGAATCACCGGAACGTTGGATGGTTTGTGCAAACCCGCGCTGTCTGTGGGAAAGCTTTGTGCCCAGTAACAGCTCAGTCATGCCCAGCAACCCGGTCATGGGTGTGCGTATTTCGTGGCTCATGGTGGCCAAAAACTCGCTTTTCGCCTGGCTGGCCTCTTCTGCGGCTTCCTTGGCCTGTTGAAATACCTCGACTGTTTGTTCCAGTTTGAAGTTGGCTATAGAAAGTTCATTTGTCCAAAGCGCTATCTGATTTTTGAGATTTGATCGGTGTTCTTTTAGCTCATTATCCCGAAACTGAATTTGCTTAAGCATCTCATTGAATCCGCTAATAAGTGTGCCCAGTTCGTCCTCACTTTCCTTGACTGCCCGGATAGAATAATTTTTTTCGCTGGAGACTCTTTCCATAGTTTTAGCCAGACTGATGATAGGCCGTGAAATGATCGACTGAAGCTTCAGGGCAAGGAAATAAGCGATCAATGTGGTAAACAGGAGGGCTGAAACACCAATAATCGCATAAGCTCCAAGGCTCTTGTAAAGATGCGACATATCTTTCTCAATCCACACTACCCCAATCTTTTTACCGTCCAAATGAATATCTTCAAATACATCAAAGTAGCTGTCAAATAGAGGGAACCCCTCAAACATACCTTCATCTGCCCCTGCTTTTACTTCGAACAAATTTGTTTCAATAGAGTTATCCTTTTCAGGCAAAGACTTTTTCAGCTTACCGTCTCTTTTGTAACAGGCAAACGGACTTCCATCAGGAGTAAAGATAGTGGCTGTAGTTATGTCCGGTACAGCGCTCAAGGCAG
Organism: Desulfobacteraceae bacterium; assembly: GCA_030638305.1. The sequence goes on along the minus strand of DAOWEW010000174.1, from coordinate 9,659 downwards.
ATAGCGGTTCCAGTGCCAATGTGCGGTCATTAAAGGCAAGAGGTGCTCTGCTATTAATTCCAATGTTTTTCGCCAAAGTGGAAAGCTCTTGCAAAGAAGCTTTGGATATGCTGAAAACCTGGAAGAGTGTGAAAGACATTGTGGCAATCGTCAAAACAACAACGCTTGTAAAAACCATCAACAATATTATTTTTTTTTTGATGGAACTTCTTTGTAATAGCTTCATAGTATTTCAGCCTGTTTAATCACACTTTGTGCCAATTTGAGAAGTTGGGAGCTGATCATCAGCCGGAATCCTGTACTGAAACAAGGTTGATATGAAATCGAATTTTGTTGTTTAATCGAATCATGCCGATCATGCCGCCTGCTTTCACAAAATCATCCACGTCACTCACAGTTAAAACAGGGCTGCCTTTGAACTTGCTTATGGTGTGTTTGATCCTGCTTTTTTCCGATTTTGTCACAAATAGAACGTGACATTTTTTGACTGACCTGACGTTTTTGCTGTAGCTTACAACAATCCTCCGTCCTCGAATCGTTTCAGCGGTAAGCGGCAATCCCTCTCTGTTTCTGGAGTTAAGCGCCTTAATATCGTCCACATAACGAAGCCATAGATCAATGTTCAGATCTTTGCTGAGATTTACGGCTGAACGGAGGGAAACCTGGTGTTGCGGGCCGTCATTATGTTGTTTATCGCCACCTTCAAAATTTCGTAGATAGAAGCTATAAAATCAATACCAAAAGCTTATATGCAAAGCGACCATTGAAACCTCAAGAGATAACAGCCTTTATCTCCCCGTTTCTTATCCTGCGTGATTATTTTTGTCAAATAATTCATATAGTTTTTCTAAAATTCCTATGTCATCCCCTACTACATAATCTTATTGATAAAATAGCGCATTTCGATTTGATATGTTCCCTTTTTTATGTTTAACTCAAAAATTATGACTACCTGAAAACAATCATATAAAACTCTTTGTGATTGCCTATTCTGGCAGACTGTTGAGCAAGGTTAAATGATAATTTTCTTTGGGCTTTGAATTATGGCGAGGAGAAGCAAATAATGAAATTTCCATATGGTATATCTGATTTTAGAAAGGTTAATACGCGGGGCTATTTCTATTGTGACAGAACAGATAAGATCCCTTTGCTTGAAAAATCAGATTTTCAACTCTTTATCCGTCCCAGGCGTTTTGGCAAGAGTCTTGTTCTTTCCATGCTGGAGAATTACTATGATGTGGCAAAAAAGGATGAATTTGAAGATGTTTTTGGAGATTTAAAAATCGGGAAGAATCCCACTGATCTGCGTAACTCATATTTTATTCTGAAATTCGATTTTTCATGTGTTGATCCCACCGGCAGCGCTGAGGATGTCAAACAGGCTCTTTATGATCACATAAATGATTGTATTAAAGGTTTTATTCTTTATTACCGTGATTTTGAATTTCCAACTATAGAGGTAAATCCTGCTAATGCATTAAGTTCTGTTAATTCCCTGGTAAATGCAGTCCGCATGACTCCATACCCTGTATATCTTCTGATAGATGAATATGATAATTTTGCCAATACAATGATGATGGGTGTACAGCGCTCTGAAGGCAGATATGAGGCTCTTGTGCATGAAGAAGGCCCTTTGAGAACTTTTTTCAAGGCAATAAAAGCCTTTACTTCAGGCTCCATGTTAGATCGTATGTTTATCACAGGGGTTTCGCCTGTGGTGATGAGCGATATCACCAGCGGATATAATATTGCAAAAAATATATATTTTGAACCTGAGTTTAATGACCTGTGTGGGTTCAGGCAGTCAGAACTTGAAGATGTAATTACAAGGATTGTCGATGAATGCAGTTTTGAAAAGAAAAAAATTCAAGAGGCTCTTGACTTGATGCAGACTTATTACAATGGGTATACTTTCTCCCATACAGCAGATGAGTCTGTTTATAACCCGACTCTGGTAATATATTTTCTGGAACAGTTTGAAAAATCGTGTGCTTACCCCAGGGAGATGCTTGATACCAACCTTGCCGTGGATGATGCAAAGCTTGAGTATATTGCTCAGGTGCCCAGGGGAAGAGATCTTCTTATGAATCTTATGGAAAAAGATCAGCGGGTTGTTGCATCAAGAATCAGCAAACGTTTCGGCATTAAGGATATGCTCAATGATAAATCCCGCGACAATACATTCCTGGCATCTTTTCTCTATTATTTTGGAGTACTGACCATTGCCGGCGATACTGAAGATTTGAAGGTTATCTTAAAAGTTCCCAATCTGGTTATTCAGGGTCTTTATGTGGAACGGATTCAAAAGATGCTTTTGCCAGAGCCTGATGACAGGGATGATGGCAGTGATGCTGCGGGACTGGTGTATCAGAAAGGAGATATGGCACCTTTGTGCAGATTTATGGAGGAGAAATATTTTAAGGTTTTTCATAACAGGGATTACAGATGGGCCAATGAATTGACTTTAAAGACTGCTTTTCTGACCCTTCTTTACAATGATATTATCTATATCATGGATTCTGAAAAGGAGATTGACCGCAGATATGCAGATCTGACCATGATCATCAGGCCGGATAAGAGATATGGCAAGGTATTTGATGTCCTGATTGAGTTCAAGTTTGTAAAACTCAAGGATGCAGGAATAAGCGCTGAACAGGCAAGAGAGCTATCTGAAGATGAGCTGTGCCTGATTCCTGAGATTGTAAAGCAGATGGAAGATGGCAAAAAACAGGTAAAAGAGTATGGGGAAAAGCTTGAACAAAAATATGGAAATTTGCGTCTGCAAAAATTTGTAGTAGTGGCACTTGGGTTTGAGAGGGTATGTTTTAGCAAACTGTAGTTCCCGCAACGTTAATTTCATGCGATTGCCCTGCATATCCTCATTTTTTTCAAAGAACAGCTTTTTTGTTTTTATGGCAAAAATTTTTAGATTTGAATAAAGCTTACAAATCGCTTGACATTTATTATATAGATTGTTACCAATTATTCCTAAATTAAATTCAGGTAGTTAATATGATGAAAATACTAATCGAACTAACCGTTATTGGTCTAATTAGCATCCTCGTGGCAGGAGTATTATTCTGTCACGAGACAATGGGCTGATAGTTGCTTTAATCAGGATAAAATAAAAAATCCGTTATCAGCCATAAAAAGCTAATAACGGTTTTTTTATGGAGATTTACAAATGAAAAGTGATAATGTAAAAAAAGGTATCGAAAGAGCCCCGCACCGCAGTCTTTTTAAGGCAATGGGATATACGGATGCTGAAATTAAAAAACCTCTTATAGGTGTTGCCAATTCAGCGAACGCTATTATTCCCGGCCATGTAAATCTTGATAAAATTACTGAAGCTGTAAAGGCCGGAGTTTACATGGCAGGCGGCACTCCAATTGAATTCGGAACTATTGGTGTTTGCGACGGCATCGCCATGAATCATACAGGCATGAAATACTCCCTCGGAAGCAGGGAACTGATTGCCGACTCTATAGAGGTTATGGCTGTTGCTCATGCATTTGATGCAATGATAATGGTTACAAACTGTGACAAAATTGTTCCGGGAATGCTTATGGCTGCCGCACGTCTCGACATCCCAACCATTGTAATCAGCGGAGGGCCAATGCTTGCCGGAGAGCATCATGGACAAGTCGATTCTGAAAAAATAGATCTTGTCACTGTCTTTGAATCTGTTGGTGCGGTGCTTTCGGGAAAAATGACTGAAGAACAGCTTTCTTCAATCGAAGATACGGCCTGCCCTACTTGCGGATCATGTGCCGGCATGTTTACTGCCAACTCTATGAACTGCCTGACAGAAGCTATAGGGATGGGTTTGCCCGGCAATGGAACAATACCTGCGGTTATGGCCGCTCGAATCCGTCTTGCCAAGGAAGCTGGAATGCAGATCATGAATCTTCTCGAAAAAAATATTACACCAGGAAAAATCATGACAGCCAGGGCATTTAAAAATGCGCTTACAGTGGATATGGCGCTGGGTTGTTCAACAAATACTGTTCTGCATCTTACAGCTTTGGCAAAAGAAGCAAAAGTAGATATAGATCTCAATCAAATAAACGAGACAAGTAAGGTGACGCCCCATCTCTGCTCCTTAAGCCCCGGAGGTAAACATCATGTGGAAGATTTAAACCGTGCGGGTGGAATAAGTGCGGTTATGAAGGAGCTTTCCAAAGCCGGTCTTATTAATGATGAATGTATTACGGTAACAGGTAATACAATAGGCGAAAACATCAGAGATAAAAAAATATTGGACAATGATATAATTCGTTCAATTGATAATCCATATCACTCCGAAGGAGGACTTGCCGTATTGTTCGGCAACCTTGCTCCGGACGGATGTGTTGTAAAACAATCAGCGGTTCTTGATGAAATGTTATGCCATGAAGGCCCTGCCAGAGTATTTGAGACAGAAGAAGATGCAAGCAAAGCAATAATGGGGGGCCAGATAAAAAAAGGAGATGTTATTGTAATCCGTCATGAGGGGCCGATGGGTGGCCCCGGGATGCGCGAAATGCTGACTCCGACCTCGGCAATTGTTGGTATGAAACTTGACGCTCATGTCGCACTTCTTACAGACGGCCGTTTTTCCGGGGGCACAAAAGGTGCGGCAATAGGACATATTTCGCCAGAAGCTGCACAAGGCGGACCCATTGCAATTATTCAGGAAGGAGATCTGATTTCAATAGATATTCCCGGAAAAAACATAATGCTCAAAGTCTCTGACGAGGAAATAAAAAAAAGATTGTCAAAATGGTCTCCTCCGGAACCGAAAATAACTCATGGCTATATGGCCAGATATGCTCGCATGGTTTCATCGGCAAGCATGGGAGCAATTATAACTTAATCTGTAACCCGCAATTTGAAAGAAAGGATCTATCATGAAACTTACAGGTGCACAAATTCTTATGAAAATCCTAAAGGAAGAAGCTGTAGACACTATTTTTGGATTTCCGGGGGGCGCTGTCATAGATATCTATGATGAACTTGCAAAAACAGACATAAAGCATATTCTTGTGCGCCATGAGCAAGGCGCAGTACATGCTGCTGACGGTTATGCAAGAGCCGGCAATCGTGTGGGAGTTGTTCTCGTAACTTCCGGGCCTGGAGCAACCAATACTGTTACCGGGATAGCATCTGCCTATATGGATTCGATCCCGATGGTTATATTTACCGGTCAGGTTCCAACACATCTTATTGGAAATGATGCTTTTCAGGAAGCTGATATTGTTGGCATTACCCGTCCCATAACCAAACATAGTTTTCTGGTGAGAAATGTGGAAGATTTGGCCCGGATTATTCGCAAAGCATTTTATATTGCAAGTACAGGACGTCCGGGGCCTGTACTTGTAGATTTGCCGAAAGATATGTTGGCATCGGAAACGATGTATGACCCGAATGAAAATGAAATTATTGATATTCGCGGTTACAAACCTACCCGTGAAGGGCATATTCATCAGATAAAAAAAGCGGCTAAAATGATTAATGAAGCCAAACGTCCTCTGCTTTATGTAGGTGGGGGTGTTATTATGAGTGATGCGGCAGAAGAATTGCGGGCCCTGGCAAAAAAAGCAAATATTCCGGTAACAACAACTCTCCAGGGTTTAGGCGCAATCCCGGAAACGGATCCTTTATCCCTCGGTATGCTGGGAATGCATGGTATGTACTGGGCAAATCAGGCAGTAAATCGTTGTGATTTACTTGTAGCTTTGGGAGCTCGTTTTGATGATCGTGTCACTGGCAATGTGGACACTTTCGCGGCAGATGCCTATAAAATTCATGTCGATATTGATCCTTCTGCCATTGATAAAAATGTTTTGATTGATTTGCCCATTGTCGGAGATGTGAAAAATATTATGGCAGATATGCTGGATCATGTGAAGGAAAATACAAATCGTAATGATTGGCATGAAGAAATAAATCAATGGCGCCAGGCTTGTCCTCTTGATTTTATCAGGGATGATGATCAGTTACGTTCTGAATACGTCATCGAAAAATTTTCTGAGAAAACAAAAGGTGATGCCGTAGTGGTGACAGATGTGGGACAGCATCAGATGTGGACTGCTCAGCATTATCAGTTTGCTCATCCACGCACTCTTTTATCCAGTGGCGGTCTGGGAACGATGGGTTTTGGATTACCGGCTGCAATTGGAGCTGCTTTTGGCCGAGAAGATTTACCAATTTTATGTTTTACCGGTGATGGCGGATTCCAAATGAATCTTCAGGAATTAATAACGGTCTATCATTACAAATTACCTGTAAAAATAATTATTTTGAATAACAGTTTTCTAGGCATGGTTCGGCAGTGGCAGGAACTTTTTCATGATAAAAAATATTCGTTTACAGATTTACGCGACAGTAATCCTGATTTTGTAAAGATTGCTGAAGCTATTGGTATTCCGGCATTTTCTACAGATAATCCTGATGAAGTAAATGATATTATTGATAAAATGATGGCAATTAATGACGGGCCGGTTTTAGGAGAATTCAGGGTTGTGAAAGAAGATATGGTTTATCCCATGGTACCTGCAGGCGCATCCATTTCCGATATGTTAATGCGGGAAAAGAAATAGAAAGGAATTATTCATGAAAAAATATACAATATCTATCATTGTTGAAAATAAATTTGGTGCCTTTGATCGGGTAGCCACCATGTTTTCTGCTAAAGGTTTTCGTCTTAAAAGTATTACCATTGGCGAAACAGAAATTAAAAATCTTGCCAGAATGACAATTGTGACCGTGGGAGACGACCGCATTGTGGATCAGATTGTAAAGCAATTAAATCGCTTGGTGGATACGGTTAAAGTCAGGGATTTGACAGGAACAGATTCTGTAAATCGAGAAATGGCTCTCATCAAAGTGACTTATCAAAAACACACCTTGGATGTTATTAAAAATATTTGTGATATTTTCAGAGGGGATATTGTGGATATCAATAATAAAAGTATAATGATAGAATTAACAGGACCGCCGGCAAAGATCAATGCAGTCGTCAATGTTCTGATGCCTCATGGCATTGTAGAAATGGCCAGAAGTGGAACAGTTGCTCTGCAGCGAGGAGAACAAATCTCTCAGCTCAAAGAAGATTTTGATAATTTGAGTGTGTAGGGACATTGCATGCAAGGTCTCAATTACAATATGAATAAAACAATGAATGATAAAATAAAAATATAAATATTTGGAGAAAAAATGAAAGTTTATTATGATTCTGATGCGTCTTATGATGCCTTAAAAGAGAAAAAAATTGCGGTACTGGGATTTGGTTCACAGGGACATGCTCATGCACTTAATTTGCAAGAAAGCGGCATGGATGTCCGGGTGGGTTTGAGACCGGAATCTACATCAGTAAAAAAGGCTAAAGATGCCGGTTTACAGGTTATGGATGTCGCATCTGCTTCAGAATGGGCCGATACAATTATGGTTTTGGTACCGGATCAGACACAAAAATCTGTTTATGACAGTCAGATTGCTTCCCATCTTAAAGAAGGAAACACCTTGGTTTTTGCCCATGGATTTAATATTCATTATGGAACGATTGTCCCTCCTGAAAATATCAATGTGATGATGATTGCGCCAAAAAGTCCGGGGCATCTGGTTCGACGAACCTATACAGAAGGAAATGGTGTTCCCTGTTTGATTGCTATTCATCAAGATTATAGTGGTAATACATTGGATCTGGCTCTTGGATGGGCAAAAGGAATTGGTGGAACCAAAGCAGGTGTAATTGAAACAAATTTTAAAAATGAAACGGAAACGGATCTCTTTGGCGAGCAGGCTGTTTTGTGTGGCGGCTCTGCAGAATTGATTAAAGCCGGATTTGAAACGCTTGTAGAAGGCGGTTATCCGGAAGAATTAGCCTATTTTGAAGTGATGCATGAATTAAAATTGATTGTAGATCTGTATTATGAAGGGGGATTAAAACGGATGAATCATTCTGTGAGTGATACAGCTGAATATGGCGGATTGACTCGTGGGCCGCGTATTATTACCGGCGAAAGCAAAAAGGCGATGAAAGTAGTATTGAAAGAAATTCAGGATGGATCATTTGCCAAAGAATTTATCAAAGAATGCGACGATGGCCAGCCAAATCTAAATAAAATGCGCACAGATACTGCAGAACATCCCATTGAAAAAACAGGTTCAAAATTGAGAAAAATGATGAGCTGGGTTCTGAAACCTAAACATAAAGAGGTGGATGTATGACGCATCGGGTAGTACTTTTGCCGGGAGATGGAATCGGCCCGGAAGTGATGGATGCTTCGTTAAAAGTAATGAATACAGTGGCTAAAAAAGCTGGGATTTCTATTGAAACGACAGAGGAAAAAATAGGCGGTTCTGCCATTGATGCATTCGGAACACCTTTAACGGATGCGACAGTTGCGGCTTGTAAAAAATCAAAAGCCGTTTTATTGGGTGCTGTCGGTGGGTACAAATGGGAATCACTGGAACATCAGCTCAAACCTGAAGCCGGATTGCTGAGAATTCGTAAGGAATTGGAGCTATTTGCTAATATTCGTCCCGCCAAAGTTTATGATGATTTTCTGGATGCATCTTCATTAAAAAATGAGGTTCTTAAGGGAACTGATTTTATTGTATTCAGAGAATTAACCGGAGGCATATACTTTGGTGAACCCCGGGGTTTTGATGAAAATAAAGGTTGGAGTACCATGATCTATGAGCGATATGAAGTAGAACGTATTGCGAGAAAAGCTTTTGAAGCCGCTCGGATGCGGAAGAAAATTTTGGTTTCTGTGGATAAAGCGAATGTGTTGGAAGTCTCTCAATTTTGGCGGGATGTGGTAGCAGATGTGGCCAAAGATTATCCCGATGTAGAATTACAAAATATATATGTAGATAATTGCGCCATGCAGATTGTACGTGATCCTTTGCAGTTTGATGTGATGGTAACTTCAAATATGTTTGGTGATATCATTTCGGATATTGCCAGTCAGGGAATTGCGAATCCTATAGCTATGATTGCTTCGCTTGCCATGATGTTTACCCATTCCTTTAATATGCCCGAAGAAGGTAAAGCCATTGAAAATGCCATAGAAGAAACTTTGCGTAAAGGATATCGCACAAAGGATATCTGGTCAGAGGGAAAAACGCTGGTAAATACTGATGAAATGACAGACAGAATTATAGCGGAGCTATAATAGGCAAAAGGCGAAGGTCGAAAGGTGAAAGATGAAAGTCGAAAAGTGAAAGAGTACGGGGAAAAGAATTCTTTCCAACTTTCAGAGGTCCAAACCTTCAAACAAAGGATAAATAAAATGAAAAATAGAATTACAATATTTGATACCACACTCCGGGATGGAGAGCAATCTCCCGGTGCTTCGCTTTCCGTATATGAGAAGGTTGAAATCGCCCGGCAATTGGAAAAACTGGGTGTGGATGTGATAGAGGCAGGCTTTCCTATTTCTTCACCGCATCAATTTGAAGCTGTGAAACGGGTGTCCGGTGAAGTGGGTGTCACGGTTGCGGCACTGGCCAGGGCAAAGGGAAATAATATCAAAGCCGCTTGGGAAGCGGTTAGAGATGCGGGGCGGACTGATTTAAAATATCTAGCGGAAGTTATAGAAACGGCTATTGATGCAGGTGCAGGGCAGATAGAGTGTATTATCAATGGACTGGGTGAGCGGGCAGGCAAT
>DAOWEW010000153.1 GCA_030638305.1 Desulfobacteraceae bacterium | reverse complement strand
GCTGGATTTCGTCAATTTCCGCAGGCATGCTGTCTATTTCGATTCTGAGCTTGGAGGCACATTCATCTACAAGATCAATGGCCTTGTCAGGAAGAAAACGGTCGGAAATATATCGGGTTGAAAGAGTCGCAGCAGCAATTAAAGCCGCATCTTTTATTCTTACTCCATGGTGAACTTCATATTTCTCCTTGAGTCCCCGAAGAATAGAAATTGTATCATCTACTGTGGGCTCAAGAACCATTACCGGCTGAAAACGCCTTTCTAATGCCGCATCTTTTTCTATATATTTTCTGTATTCATTTAATGTAGTAGCACCTACACATCTCAGAGTTCCTTTTGCAAGTGCCGGTTTCAGCATGTTTGAAGCATCCATTGCTCCTTCACTGGCGCCAGCTCCAACCATGGTATGCAATTCATCAATGAAAAGAATTACTTCTCCTTCAGCACTCTCAACTTCTTTTAAAACTGCTTTCAGACGATCTTCAAATTCTCCCCGGTATTTTGCACCTGCTATAAGCGCTCCCATATCAAGTGCAACAAGTCGTTTGTTTTTAAGGCTCTCTGAAATGTCTCCTGCTATAATGCGTTGAGCAAGGCCCTCTACTATTACTGTTTTGCCGACTCCAGGTTCTCCTATCAGAACAGGGTTGTTCTTTGTGCGTCTTGAAAGAACCTGAACAATGCGTCTTATTTCATCATCTCTTCCAATGACAGGGTCGAGTTTGCCAAGGCGGGCCAGATCTGTCAGATCACGGCTGAATTTGTCAAGTGCCTGGTATTTTTCTTCCGGATTTGGGTCTGTAATGCGCTGGGAGCCGCGAATATCCATTAAAACTTTTAAAATTGAATCTCTGATTATTCCGTAATGGCTCAGAATTTTTACAGCTTCACCGGTTTTTTCATCTGAAATCGCCAAGAGTATGTGTTCTATGCTCACATACTGATCCTTCATTTTGGAGGCTTCCGCAAAAGCAGCGTCAAGAACGGATTTTGTTCTTTGTGATATATAAGCATTTTCTGCACCGCTTACCTTGGGGAATTTGTCAATAGCTTTTGCAATCTCTTGAGCGATGGCTTCCGGTGAAACGCCAAGCTTTCTGAGCATAGACCCGGCTATTCCTTCCTGTTCATTCAGCATGGCGGCCAGTAAATGTTCCGGTTCAAGCTGCTGGTTATTATGACTTGAAGCCAGAGACTGGGCATTCTGAATGAGGTCCTGTGATTTTATTGTAAATTTATCAAAACGCATAAATATATTCCTCCTGTTTTGAAAATTTATATCGTGATTTTTGTGCGCCTGCTTGTGGAAGATAATTCGTCCACGTTCCTAATAAAAAAATAAACACTTAACTATTTGATGTCAATTGATTTGAAAAAGCTGTTCGTCCATGTTCCTAAACAAAAAAAATAGGGCTCGCGGTTTAATCCACGAACCCTATTTTTTCAGTTTAATATTATTTAGTGCCCGAACGAAAATTAGCAGTTTTCGTTCAGGCACTATTAATTAATCAGCATTTTTTGTAGTATGGCAGGTAAAGCAACCGGTATCGTTTGTTCCGATGCCGGCTGTCATACCAGTATATGTCCATCTCAGTATATCAGGTTCCGGAGAACCATGTGCTCTGTGACATGACAGGCACATAACTATTGCCCCGTCAGCACCTGTTCCACCTGTGGTGACAATTTTGCTGCCTGTAATAGGGACAATTCCTCTTGCAACAGGCGCTTCAACGCTGTAAAAATGATCGCCGTCCGGGTTATAATACCGGTACTCTTTATCTGTTGTATCAGGCAGAACAATGTCAGTTGGATGTCTTATCCAGGGGGAAGAAGTCCCTGTTCCGGCATCGTTGTGAAAATTACCATGACATTGAGCGCATGAATAACTTATAGTGTCCTTACTACCATAGTCGGTGATTATACTCCCATCTGCACCATAATATTCATTATGATTCACATTGGTTTCATTCCAGTTCCACATGGAATTTTCAAGCCCTTTGATACCGCCTAAAAATCTATAGCT
>DAOWEW010000159.1 GCA_030638305.1 Desulfobacteraceae bacterium | reverse complement strand
TGCGAAGATATGTGCTGAAATCTTGATGCATAAGGATTTGCAAAAACCGCAAGCATACCCGTGGATATGTTGAGGATTTTTGCGAAGCCTTTATGCGCAAGAGATCGGCGCAGATTGAGTAAAAAATCGCTCAATTTAGGTCTAAAGTACCCTGTTGAAAAAAACCTGAAAATGCGAATTTGATAAGAATATAATATTCTGTGATTTAGTTCAAGAATATATTGCTGCCACAATGTAAAACTTGCACAAATCGTTTGACAGAATTATAGTGTTTGGGGAATTTTTATTAAACGGGAACAAACAGCTCAAAAGGAGATTCCATCATTATGCTTATTGGATTTAAGATCATAATCCTTCTTTTTGCCGTTAATGCAGCGCCTCCTGTTATTGCATTTTTATTTGAAGATAGATGGAACCGGCCAATCGACCGGAACCGGACATTTTTGGATGGAAAACCGCTGCTGGGCAGCCACAAGACTATCCGTGGAATTATTGGAAGCTTATCAGCAGGAATTTTACTCGGCTGGTTTTTGGGGCTGCCGCTCATTGTTGGGTTCTGTATCGGGTTCTTCTCAATGCTTGGAGACTTGCTGACCAGTTTTTTTAAAAGAAGGTTTGCACTGGCGAGCGGCACTGCGATACCGCTCTTTGATCAACTATTTGAGGGCATTTTTCCTTTGTTGTTTGTTAAGTATTATTTTCTATCGGATTGGGCTCTAATTATTGTTTTGCTTATCCTTTTTGTTCCGATTACACATTTTGGAGCCCTCTTTTTTAAAAAAAAAATCCTGCCGGCGCCCCATGAGAAAAATCTGCGCCTTGTAAAATCCCGCACCCGTTTCAGGGTGTGGCGCGCATGTCACATTGCTCTTCCCCCTTTGCAACGCTATCTTAATTTTGAAAATATTATCTATCATGAATGGATAATAACCGGTTTTTTAAAACTTATCAAAAAGTACGATACAGGTGTTCGTAACGCATTGGACGTGCAGTTTCGCCAAATAGAATTGCGATTTTCGGATCTACCTGTTTCCTTTGATTCCTACCGCATACTCTTTATGTCCGACCTTCATCTCGACGGCTTGCCGGGAATTACCGAACGTGTTATTGATATTGTTTCGGGTATAGAATGTGACAGTTGCATTATAGGAGGGGATATTCGGTATGAAATGTTTGGATCCTCATTTCTGGCCACTCGACGGCTGCGGCAGATAGTTAAAAACATCAAGGCAAAAGACGGGGTTTTTGGAGTGCCTGGAAATCACGACTGTATTGAGATTATTCCTGATCTTGAAGATGCCGGAGTATGGATGCTTGTAAATGATGCCTATCCTTTGAAGCGTAACGGCGAGACTATCTGGCTGGTGGGTGTTGATGATCCGCACTATTATAGAGCGCATGATCTTAATGCGGCTTTCAAAGAGGTGCCTGAAAACGCATTCAACATCTTTGCAGCCCACTCGCCCGAGGCATACAAAGATGCCGCTCAACACATGGCCCGCTTATATCTTTGCGGACATACCCATGGAGGGCAGGTTCGCCTTCCTTTTTATGACGGCCCTATTATTACGCACAGTCGCGCTCCAAGAAAAATAGCCAGCGGCCTGTGGAAATACAAGGACATGTTTGGTTACACCAGCTCCGGTGTTGGAGCATCCGGAGTGCCTGTCCGTTTTAACTGTCCTGGAGAAATTGTTCTTTTCACTTTAAAGAAAAAATGACTTTCTTCACGTTCGGGAATATTGTCATTACCGGATGCCGCACCGGCAAAAAATATATTGCCTGCAACCCGATTATATGTTTATAATATTCAACCGTAACGGCTTCGTAAAAAGCCATCAACCTTCAGGAGGTAATCATGAATATAAAAAAGATAGCCTGTTGTATTGATTTTTCAAAAAATGCGGAAATGGCATTTGTAACAGCACTTGATCTGGCTAAAAAATACAAAGCCAAACTTTTTGTGATTCATGTATCGCCGCCTGTTATGAGTTATCAAGCAACAGATACAGAATGGATGTTGCCTTACGAACCGGAAGAACCTTTGCTTTTAGAATTGGAAAAACGAATGGATAGTGAGTACGGGGCCATAATAGGTGAACATGTTGATTATAAGCTTGTTGTACTTAACGGACATATTTCAACAGAAATATTAAACTATTTAGAAGAAAAAAACATAAATCTTGCAGTAATGGGTTCGTACGGATTTTCCGGAATGGGACTCGTATTCTTCGGCAGTGTGGCCAAGAGAGTGGCAGCTAAATCTCCTTGTTCTGTACTGATAGTACGCAAAGAAAAAAAATAGGGCTAATTCAAAATTTGAATATCTATTCTTTTTCTACCCCAGTTCAGCGCCTTCTGGTGTGAATTAAAAAAGGCATCAAGACGATATTTACCCTTTATGGCTCCTCCCCTGTCTTCTACTACGCCATACCCATAGCCCGGGATATAAAATCTGGTGCCAAAAGAATGATATATAGTATCGGCTGCAATGGTACCATCTTCAGGTAACAAGCACCACGGGAAAAAAATAATTCTTATTGGAATCATCCAGGGATGGGTGATGCTGTCAATAGAAAAAAGTCCCGGAGTAGGTTCATGCGGCTTTGTACCGCTGGCGGTTTGCCCTGTATATATCTGCCCTTTGCGTTTGCCGGCGCTTACATATTGATTCCAGAAATTAAGCTTCAAATACTTCCAGCTTCCACGTTCCCATCCACAGCATTTCCCGCATCCGCAGTAACCGGTAACCTCCATCTTTCGCACTACAGGCTTAGAGCACCCATAAAAAAATAAAAGAGCAAACAATAACAATAAGTATGTGGTCTTCCATTTCATGATAGTTATCCCTGCGTTGGAATTCTCAAAATTTGATGAATTCGTAAAAAAATATTCTTCTTGCATATTGGTCTATCTATCAGTAAACTAAAATAGTTGCTTCTTCTTGCATTCAACTTCAAAATATCCGGCAAAGCAAGGAAAAATCATGTCATTGGTAATTGCAGACAATTTGGAAAAAACTTATCGGATCGGTGAAATTTCAGTTAAGGCCATTCGCGGTGTAAATTTCAGCATTGAGCAGGCTTCCTTTGTTTCATTTGTCGGACCCTCCGGCAGCGGTAAAAGCACACTGCTCAACATGATTGGCTGCCTTGATCCGCCGACTGGCGGTTCTTTACATGTTGCGGACCAAAATATAGCCCACCTGAGCCGGAAACAGGCTGCGCGTTTCAGAGGCAAACATATCGGTTTCGTGTTTCAGGACTTTAACCTGATTCCGGTGTTGACAGTTTTTGAAAACGTGGAATATCCGTTACTCATGGTGCAAAACTGGCCCGAACAGAAGCGCAAAAAGCAGGTGCAAAATCTGCTCGAAGCCGTTGGCATGGGGGATCAGGCTAACAAATATCCAGGCCGGATATCGGGTGGTCAAAAACAGCGGGTAGCGGTTGCCCGTGCCCTTGTAACCAATGCCAAATTAGTACTGGCTGACGAGCCGACTGCAAACCTCGACGGGGAAACAGCAAGCCGGATTATCAATCTCATGAAAAAGATGCGTGATGAATTAGACACCACCTTTATTTTTTCTACCCACGACCCCAGGGTGATGCAGAATGCGGAAATAATTTTTACACTTGAAGACGGCAAGCTTCTACAAAAACAAAACAACGACGGAGGGGCTCATGTTTAATATTATTAAAATTGCTGCCCGAAATCTTCGCCGTTATCAGAGGCGAACAATACTTACATCAACGCTGATCACTCTGGGTGTGGTGGCGGTACTGCTTTATATTTCCGTAACAGGATCTTTTAAGGATATGATGGTCGGCCAAATCACGGATTCCATGATCGGCCATTTGCAGATTCATCGCAGAGGTTATCTGGCATCCATTGACAACCTGCCGCTCAATCGTAACCTTAATGAACATCAGGTTGCAAAGATAAAAAAGATTTTAAGTAATGTAGATGCTGTTGAATCTTTTTCTATGCGTATTAAACTTGGAGCCATGCTCAGCAATTTTACTGAAACTACCAACATCAGGCTCAATGCCGTTATCCCTGAACAAGAAACCAAGACCGTTCCCTTGCTTTTAGACCGTATCATTGAAGGACAAAAGAAAAATGTTTTGCTGCGAAAAGGCGAAATCCTCATTCCCGAACTGATTTCAAAGGGCATGAAGGTGAAGGTTGGTGACAGTATTGTACTGGTAGCCAATAACAAGGATGGCTCGGTCAATGGAAAGACTTTTACTGTCAATGGTGTACTTGAAGGCATTTCCGGCCCCGGGGGTCGGGATGGAGCTATTCATCTGGACGATGCCAAAGAGTTGCTGCGCATCAATGGCGTTGAAATCAGTGAAATAGCAATCCGGCTTAAAAGCATGGATGATCTTTTCCCGGTTTTTTCCAGGCTCAAGAAAGAACTTGCTTCAATTAAAGATAAGCAGGATAAGCCGGTATTTGAATTGCACACTTGGGAAAATCTGACACCGTTTTACAATATTGCAAAAATGATTGACCTCATGACCTTTTTTATTAAAATTATGCTTGTATCTATTGTTCTGGTTAGCATAATGAATGTAATGATTATGGCTGTGTACGAGCGGATCAATGAAATCGGCACCATTTCCGCCATTGGTACATTGCCTAACAAGATTATGGCCATGTTCGTGA
>DAOWEW010000097.1 GCA_030638305.1 Desulfobacteraceae bacterium | reverse complement strand
ATCTAAAACACCAATGAGTTTATAAGACTCATCAAAAACCAGAATAGTGTCATGGGCTGTCTCATAAGAAAAATTCAGCAGAACAATAGCCTCTTCCAGGGTGGACCAATACGGCATATGTGGGTAATCCATGATGGAAATTACAAGATTTTTCAGTTTTTTAATTTCAGACATCATTAAATCTCGTTTTCTTAGGAAGGTGGACGAAATAACTTCTCCAAGTAAGCGCACAGATTTGGGTCGAAGTTGCCCAAGCTCAAATCCAACCTCAGATCACAAAAGTTGATGGAATAGCAAGCTATTTCAATATTTATGTGATTTGAGCCTATATTTGAGATTTGGCAAAGGCGACCTGAAGCTGTAATGCATAGTTGGGGTAGTTATTTTGTCCACGTTCCTTAGTCACTTTGCGGTTTTATTGATCGGATTGGTTTCATTGGTTCCATTGGTTTAATTAGTTAACAAATCCAACCGATTAAGACCAACGGAACCAATTGCACTGAACGTACAAACCGTTTTCACTTCACTTTCTATATCCTGGGCACCGAGATCGGCATGCCCAGCATCGGCCAGATCACCAGAATGCAGAGAGCTATTACAGCCATCAGGATAATACTTGCCGGAATACCATAAAGAAAGAATTCAGCAGTGCTAAACTGCTTTGAATCATATGCTATGGCATTCGGGGCCGCACCCACGAGCAGTAGAAAAGGCATACCCGCTGTTACGAGTGACGCATAGAGTATGATCTCTCCTGATACACCGAGATACGGAGCAATTACCAATGCTACAGGAAGGGAGATGGCAATAGCAGCTACGTTCATGATAAAATTTGTCATGATCATGACAAAAAATGCGATACTCATGACAAACACAAAGGCACTGGAATTCTGAAACATGACGAGCCAGTTCACTGCGAGCCATTTAGCAGCGCCCGTTTCCCAGAGGCAAAAGCCTATGCTCATGGCGCCGGCAAACAAGAGAATGATGTTCCATGGAATCTCTTCGAGGTCTTTGACATCAAGAATCTTGACAAGGAAGAATATTACGGTTGAAAGTAAAACAATCGCTGTTTTATGAAACACTTTTAATTCCGGGACAAAAGATCTGAGAGCAAGGAAAATGATCACCGCAACAACGATGACTATGGCCATAACCTCATCTCTGGTAATCTTTCCCAATTGTGCATTCAGTTGTTTTGCCTTTTCCCTGAGGCCCGGGATGGTCTTTTTTTCCGGCTTGAAAACAAGCATGAAATATCCCCAAAGGATAAAGGTCATTAGCCACCCAGGAATAAACATGTAGTAGCTCAGTTGAAAAAAACTTATGTCCTGTCCCATGATGTCGTTGTAAAAGCCGATGGCCACAGCCCCGCGTGCGGCTCCCAAAAGGGTCACGATGCTCCCTGCTCCGGCTATATAAGCCATGCCGATAAAAAGGCCTTTGCCGAACCTGGTCTGTTTGTCTCCCTCTCCGTAAAGCGCATAGATAGCCATAAGAAGTGGAAATATAGTTGCGGCGACCGCGGTGTGTGCCATTATGTGGGTCATGGCTGCTGTCACTACAAAGCAGCCAAGATAGATCATACTGGTTTTTTCTCCCACAATAGCAAGCATCTTATATGCCAGACGCTTGGTCAGGCCTGTCTTGGTAAAGACCATGCCGATGACTATTGAACCAAAGATAAACATCACGGAGGGATCCATGAAATCCTTAAAGGCTACCTTGGCTGGCCTGATTAGAAAGAGGGCCTGCAATACCCCAATAGTAATACTGGTTACACCGATCGGCACGACCTCAAATATCCACCAGGTGCTGGCCAGCAAAAATACGGCCAACGCCCCCTTGGCCGCCTGAGACAGCGGAAAATGCGTTCCCGCAGGATCAATAGCGTCCGGCCATTGTGAGGAATAATAAACTAATAGAAATAACGTAATCCCTATTGACATAAAAAGCAGACGCTTCCAGTCCAGCCTCGCTTTTTCGGGAGAAAGAACTATCTCATCAGGCATCTCCGGGAGACCTGGTCCGGTAGCAACCGGTTTCTTTTTCTCAGCCATCTTTTTTTATACCTCCTTTACTCCACTACTATTTCAGTTAGCTCATTAAAAACGTCGCTCATGCGCAGAACGCCCCTTACTGTATCACCATCCATCACCGGAATCAGGCTCATGTCAGCCTGGATCATGATAAAGGCCGCTGTTGCAATAGAATCATTCACGTCAACCTTGGCTTCGATCGGCATCATGACCTCACTCACCGGCTTTTTTGCCTCCTCTTTGCACCCTTCAGAAAACGTTCCTTCAAGAAGGGCCGAAAGTCCGGCATAATCTGCGTTCCCCAGACCCTGGTAAGGCGATTTTTCATCCTTTCTAAGAAATTTCGGCTCAATACCAATGAGAAGTTTCTTGAGTGTCAGGACACCGAGGAGTTGATACTTTTCATCAAACACCAAAACCATGCGGTGTATCCCCAGACCCGATTTTTTATCATAAGTACTGCGAATCAAGAAAATAGCTTCCCTCACACTCATCCAATACGGAATGTGCGGATACTCGGTTATTTCAACCATTAAATCTCCAACCTTCTTGGCATTCGACATGCCACACCTCCTTTAATAAAATAAATCGTTTAGTGTAAATACAAACAACGCATCAATTCATACTTAGGAACGAGGACAAAATGCTTTGCTTTGCTCTGTATCACTGATGCTGGCGATAAAACTGGAACTATAAACCTTCAGACAAATAATTTCATTAAGAAAAGCAAGAGTTGTGCCAACTCCCGAAAAACGATTCTGTCTTACTCTAACATATTAATTTTAATTCATTTATCCCTTAGAAGCACCAATGATAAGACAACTGCTACCATGTTCATTCTGGCAAGTTCATGCCAGGCCGTGGCAAAAACTTGCCGTTTTATAAGGGAAATCTGTTTGACATATAGATATCGTTTATGTATTATTATATAAATAGGGCAATTATGTGTTATACTGTAATTTTAATGGGTTAGGATTAAGATTTAGGTAAGTCTGTGCAACTGCAATTTCCACATATAAAACACTTTCAGAACATGATTACGCATGAGTTTATTCTGGAAGGTGAGGTTATGCGATCTATCATGAAGGTTGTGTATCAGGTGGCCAACTACGATGTAAATGTGCTTATTACTGGAGAAAGCGGTACGGGTAAGGAATTACTTGCCAAAATAATCCACTTGCAAAGCCCCAGATCTGAATATCCTTTCGTGCCAATAAATTGCGGTATTCTTTCAGGAATGATGTTTGAGGACAAACTTTTCGGGCATGAAAAAGGAGCTTTCACAGGGGCCATTCGCCAGGAAAAGGGGTGCTTTGAGATCGCTGACAAAGGGACTCTCTTCCTCGACGAGGTATCTGAAATACCAATAGAGAATCAGACAGACTTTTTGCGGGTACTTGAAGATTTTCGATTTGTAAGAATAGGGGGAAATCAGTTAATTAAAGGTGATGTTCGCATTGTTTCGGCAACTAACAACGATCTTAAAGACAAGATCAAACAAGGTCTATTTAGAGAGGATCTGTTTTACCGGCTGCATGTGGTCCCTCTGCACATACCTCCTTTAAGAGAGAGAGTGGCTGTTATTCCAAAAATGGTGGATTGTTTTCTGAATCAATTGGCTACAAAGTATAAAAAACCCAAGCCATCGGTAAAGCAGGAGGCCATGGACATGTTCTGCCATTATGATTGGCCTGGCAATGTCAGAGAATTGAAAAGCCTTCTCGAAAGAGTAATTATTCTCAACGATAATGATGTGATAGACGTAAAACAGCTCCCTTCTGATTTTTTGTGGCATTTTAGAGACCCTCTCCGAATGATGAGTTTGAAAAAGATTAAACAGTCGGCAGAAACAAAAGCAATTCTGAATGCGCTCTACCGTGTGGAAGGCGACAAAAAACGAGCAGCCAAAATGCTGGACATCAGTCCTCGAACGTTGAGACACAAACTTAACCAATATAACTTAAAGGTTGACCGAAAGGGTAAGTCGATGACCGAAATTTCATCAATCATCCCGGAAAAAGGTCTGTCAAAGGGGTTCTAAGATCGAAAATTGACTATTGGAAATTGGTGGTTACGCCTTCGGCGTGCTATATATCTTCAGCCGGAAATAAAGCAAAAAAATTAAAAACGGTTGGTTTATGTTTGGATTAAAACGGTTTTTCAAAAAACTACTGAAAGATGATACACAAAAGGTTGAACAGAATGGCTCTGTTGATACCATTCGGAATTCCTTTACAAACAGATATTTGAATTTCAAGACTCTTCTAAGCACAAATAACGAGGTGTTGGAACTCATAACTGATATGGAAGAGGCCTTTTCAGGAAGCCGCACTTTCGGAATGTCCTTTATTCGGGCGAACTGTACAGCAATTTCAGTTAATATATATAAGCTCATCAATTGCTTAAATAAAATAGCAAATAATAAATATAAAGAACTTCAGGAGATACTTGAAGGTATTCTTCTTGAAATTAACAGGGAGTTACAACAAAAAAAGTTAGAAGCCGGGAGAGAATTAGTCCTTCCTCTTGAGAACGTTGATAAAACAATGGCTGACTATGTTGGAGCCAAGATGGCAAATCTGGGTGAAGTTAAAAACAATGTCGATCTTCCTGTTTCCGATGGTTTTGTCATTACTGCTGCGGCCTATGAACGCTTTATGGAATATGGTGATCTGCGGGATGAAATTAACCGTAAGATTCAATTTCTTGAACCAACAGATATTGCGAGGCTTCATGAAACCAGTGCCGAGATCCAGAATCTTATTATTACTGCATCCTGCCCCCAGGAACTTGAAGATGCTATTATAAAGGCATACACTGACTTAATGGAAAAAGCAGGCCATGACCTTCATGTTTCCATGCGCAGCAGCGCTCTTGGGGAAGATACCATAAATGCCTCGTTTGCAGGGCAATATCGTTCCGTACTCAACGTAAGTAGAGAGGATCTGATCCTCTCCTACAAAGAGATCCTTGCCAGTAAATATTCCGTTCCGGCTGTTTCCTATCGTTTAAACAAGGGATTTCGTGATGGAGATATTATTATGTGTGTCGGCTGCATGACTATGGTCGATGCCGGAGCCGGTGGTGTCATGTATTCGGCAGATCCCGGCAATATACGTCATGAGTGTATTATAATTAATGCTGTCTGGGGGCTTGGAAAGTCAGTGGTGGATGGAAGCATGGCTCCGGACCTTTTTGTTCTTTCCAAGGCAGATCCGAAAATTATATTGAAAAAAGAAATTAGCGTCAAACCACAGCAGCTTGTTTCCGGCTCTTCGGAAGGAATACGCCTTGTAGATGTGGTAGGAGAACAAGCGAACAATCCGGCAATTACCATCGAACAGACCACTTTATTAGGTGAAGTGGCCATCCGTCTGGAAAAACATTTTGGCGCTCACCAGGATATTGAATGGGCTTTTAAACAGGATGGCTCTGTCTCTATTTTACAGAGTCGGCCGCTGATGGTGCTTGGTAAAGAGCTGGCAGGAATTCAGAATATTTCCAAATCAAAGGTTGACCTTCCGGTGATCCTGACTGGTGGTGTAACAGCCAGTCCGGGGGTTGCCAGCGGCCCGGCCTTTGTGGTTGAGACAACCGTAGATATGTTGCAGTTTCCTTCAGGGGCCGTGCTTGTAGCCAGAAATCCTCTGCCTCAGTGGGCAGCACTCTTAAATAGCGCTGTTGGCGTCATTACAGATAGAGGAGGCGTCACCGGCCATATGGCAGCCGTGGCTCGCGAATTTAAGGTTCCGGCGCTTCTTGGAACTTCCATTGCTACAAAGCATATCCATAATGGAGATATTGTTACGGTTGATGCGACTGGCGGCACGGTCTATGCCGGAAGAGCAGAATCCCTTATTGAAAAGGCTGTTGAAAAGACAAGCTTAATGAAAGGAAGTCCTGTTCACAAGACCCTGGGAAATGTCTTAAAATATATTGCGCCACTCAATCTTACCGATCCGGATGCATCGGATTTTACACCTGAAGGATGCCGGACTATACACGACATTATCCGCTTTGCTCACGAGATGTCTTTGTGTGAGCTTTTTGAGTTCAAAAAGGACGCTGCTTTCCCGGATCATTTAGCGAGAAGGTTAGTTATTGATGTTCCTATGCAGTGGTGGATTGTTGATCTGGGGGGTGGCTGTAAAGAAGGGATTGAAGGGGAAGGGAAAGGGGATACGATCAGACTTGAAGATATAACCTCTGATCCAATGCTGACGTTGTGGGAGGGAATAACGGCTGTACCCTGGCAAGGCCCGCCGCCGATAGATACAAAAGGATTTTTTTCCGTCATGTATGGAGCGACAATGGACAGAAGTCTTGTTCCAGGCATGCGTTCACGTTATGCTGACCGTAATTACCTTATGATATCCAAAAATTTTTGCCATCTCAGCTCACGATTCGGGTTTCATTTTTCGACCGTAGAGGCTTTTTGGGGCGAGAAGGTGGCAGAAAATTACATCTGTTTTAATTTTAGCGGCGGGGCCGCTGATGATGTACGCAGGGCACGAAGAGCCGAGCTTATTAAATTGATTCTGGAAAAATTCGATTTTTGGGTGAAGATCAAGAGCGACACACTTTTTGCCAGACTGGAGCGACAGGAAACACCTTTTTTGAAAGAAAGATTAAAGGTTCTCGGTCATCTTGTAATGCATACCAGACAATTGGATATGGTCATGTCTAACAGCGGCAGGGTAAACCACCACGTAGAAAAAATATTAAAAGACCTTGCTTTATTTGTGACCGTTCCTGAATAATTGAGTGGTTGAGTAAATAGTGCCCGAACGAAAACTAGAAAATTTTTTCAAGTTCAAGGAAGACACAAATTTTAACCGCAGAAATACATGGGGTATTTTGAGGATTAAAATTTGCAACTGACGCAGAAATTGGAAAAATTAGCAGTTTTCGTTCAGGCACTAAATAGCAGTTCCTCTATTACCAACTATGTCTGCCTGGAGGATTAAATATGACTTATGAAAAAGAATTACACGGATATTATAGCGGCTTGCGCTCAAAGTTCACGGTTATCATTTTTTTTATAGCTTTTATTCCGTTAATGCTTTTAGGCGGAACTACTTACTATT
>DAOWEW010000232.1 GCA_030638305.1 Desulfobacteraceae bacterium | reverse complement strand
TCGCTATCCGAACTGTGAGCGACAAAAAATCAGTGAAACCTCCGAACAGATCATGAAATTCAATGGTGTTCGGGCAAAGCTCAGGCCATTCCTGCTAGATTTATTGAAAAAATGGCGAGGGTATCCTTAAAGCCATTGTTCATGAGTTCTTTGAAAATTTATAGCTGGAGATAATAGCCGTGCTAACCGGTATCCAGATACTCGTAGGGTGTATCATGAAAAGCACTTTCAAGGATATGAATCGGCAAGGCATTGGCTTCGGATTGTTTCCGTGCCTCTTGATAACAAATAGCGGCATGATGTGCGATATTGGCTAACGTAAGACGAATCAGTCCATAATCCGCATTTCTGCATGACCCTTCCACCCTATACGAATCATTGATGAAATTGCACCGTTCCAGAAGCACTGCGTTGATTCATGAGTTTCTTAAACTTCTGGCTTGATCGGGGTAAAGGAGGGAAAAGCCGAGGGTCTTCGGAAGACTTCAAATGAACGTAGGGGCCAAGTGTACTGTTAGTGTCACAGTCTTGATGTTTGGGGCAATCATCTACGTGAAACACATACACGGATTTACCGTTTCGATGTGAATTACGTTTCGCCGGGCAGTTATAAACATGATTTTGTTTCCTTGCATAGATTCACATGAAAGGTTAAAAGCCTCACACCGGCAGGCACTTCGAGTGAAAAGTCTTAATGAATTTGGGGAAAAATTGTAAATAGATGATGGCGAAATAGCCATCACCTAACCTGGTTGATGTCTCAGACCGTTCCAGTGCAACCACCGCTATCAACCAGGATGCCGATCTGAATGAAATTGATGAGATGCGTGGCGATCTGGGCGTGATCCAGAACCGTTTCGAGTCAACCATTTCCAACCTGCAGAACGTCTCCGAAAACATATCCGTCGCTCGTTTCCGTATCGTGGATGCGGACTTTGCAGCAGAAACCGCAGCTCTCACCAAGTCCCAGATTCTGCAGCAGGCAGGCATAGCCATGCTGGCCCAGGCAAACCAGTTGCCACAGGCAGTGCTTAGTTTGCTTCAGTAGATATGAGGTGAAAGCTGAAAGCCTGAAAGCTCAAAGCTGAAGGTAAGTAAATAATAACTTTAAACCAAAACCCCGCTTCCTGAAAATAGAGGTGGGGTTTTGTTTTTTGACCCAGGAATTTCAACAAGTAAAACTGTAATATTTTATAAATTCATGCGGCCATGCGTTTAAGATCATTTAGCTCAAACTCCAGTTTGACTACTCTCCGGTCCAGTCCGGAATGCTCATCTCTTCTGACAATCACTTCATATAAACGATCAATCCTCTTGGTTAACTCATCCTTTACCGAATCAATCTTCTTGTTGGTTTCGTTGATCCTTTTGCTCAGCTCTTCTCTTACCGAATAAATTCTATTATTGGTTTCGTCAATATCAATTCTTCGACTATGATCTGCAAGATGCAGATTGATATCATCCAGCCTTTTGTTGATCAAAACCAATATGGTTTTGATTTCCTTATTTTGTTCTTTGATTTTGTTAAGCTCCGGTACAATGAGCTCTTTTAGGACGCTCCCCACCGCCTCTTTAATGTCCATCACACATACCTCCGGTTTGAATTAACGCCCTATTCTGAAAGTCTATACGAACAGTTCCTGATTGCCTGATGGTCTGTTTATTTTGCTAAAACATACCCTCTCAAACCCCAGCGCCACTACTACAAATTTCTGCAGCCGCAGGTTTCCATGTCTTTGTTCAAGCTTTTTTCCGTACTCTTTCGCCTGTTTTTCGCCATCTTTCATCTGCTTTACAATCTTGGGAATCCGGCTCAGCTCTTCTTCAGACAATTCCCTTGCCTGGTCAGCGCTCATTCCTACATCCTTGAGATTTACAAACTTGAACTCAATCAGAACGTCAAATATTTTGCCGTATCTCTTATCAGGTCTGATAATCATGGTCAGATCCGCATATCTGCGGTCGATCTCCTTTTCAGAATCCATGATATAGATAATATCATTGTAAAGAAGGGTTAGAAAAGCGGTTTTTACGGTTAATTCATTGGCCCATCTGTAATCCCTGTTATGAAAAACCTTGAAATATCTTTCCTCCATGAATCTGCACAAAGGAGCCATATCCCCTTTCTGATAGACCAGCTTTGCAGCGGCCCTGCCATCATCCCTGTCATCAGCCTCTGGCAGAAGCATCTTCTGAATCCGCTCCACGTAAAGGCCTTGCATAACGAGGTTGGGAACATTTAAAATAACTTCCAGATCTTCAGTATCACCTGCAATGGTCAGTATCCCGAAATAATAGAGAAAAGAGATCAGAAATATATTATCTTTTGATTGATCCGTTAGCATATCCTCAATGCCAAAACGTTTACTGATTCTGGATACGACAACCTGCCGATCGTTTTCGATGAGTTTCATAAGAATATCTCTTCCCCTCGGTATCTGGGCAATATACTTAAGCTTTGCATCATCCACGGCAAGGTTGGTATCAAGCATTTCTCTGGGGTATCCGCACGATTTTTGAAACTGTTTCAGAAAATATATTGCCAGAGTCGGGTTATAAACAGACTCATTTGCTCCATGGGAAAAAGTGTACCCGTTGTAATAAATTTGTATTAAATCAAGAGCCTCTTGAATTTTCTCCTTTTCAAAACCGCATTCATCAACAATCTTTGTAATCACATCCTCAAGTTCTTGCTCTTTAAACCCGCACAGATCATTAAACTCCGGCTCAAAATAGATATTCTCAGCAACATTGTACCCGCTTGTGATATCGCTCATCACAACAGGCGAAACCCCTGTGATAAACACACGATCAAACATAGTGCCTGATGTGGAGGATTTTATTGCCTTGAAAAAAGTTCGCAAAGAACCCTCTTCATGCACAAGAGCCTCATATCTGCCTTCAGAACGCTGAACTCCCA
This sequence comes from Desulfobacteraceae bacterium, assembly GCA_030638305.1. The sequence goes on along the minus strand of DAOWEW010000232.1, from coordinate 2,522 downwards.
TCATAACTGTGTTGGCAAAATTATCATATTCATCTATCAAAAGATAAACCGGGTATGGAGTCATGCGAACTGAACTGACCAGGGATTTAACAGAACTTATGGCATTTGTTCTGTTTACTTCAATACCAGGAAGATTATATTTTCCGTAATAGAGAACAAATTCTTTAATGCAATCATTAATATGGTCGAACAAAGCCCCTTTTACTTCCCTTGCGCTGCCGGTGGGATCAACACATGAAAAATCGAATTTCAGAATAAAATATGAATTACGCAACCTGCTGGGATTCTCCCCGATTTTTAAATCGCCAAAAATATCTTCAAATTCATCTTTTTTTGCCACATCATAGTAGTTTTCCAGCATGGAAAGAATAAGGCTCTTGCCAAAACGCCTGGGACGAATAAAAAGTTGAGACTTTGTATTTTCAAGCAGAGGTATTTTATCTGTTCTATCACAGTAAAAATAATCTTCTATGATAATACTTCTAAAATCAGATATACCGTATGGAAATTTCATTGTTTGCACTCCTTTTAATTCACCACGAATTTTCACGGAATTATACCGAACTATAACCTAAATTGAGCGATTTTTTACTTGATCTGCACTGATCTCTTGCGTATTCCTGCCTGGGCGGGACAAAAATCCGCGACATATCCACGGGTATGCCTGCGATTTTTGCGAATCCTTATGCATCAAGATATCAGCACATTGTTCCCAACAATACATATATCGGGAACAAGCGTCAAGATGAAAACCTGAATTCACATTGTTCTTAATAATATCAATGCATTGAGGAAGATTCAAAAGTTGATGTAATTCGAGGCGTTCCTGGCGCAATCCAGAACCGTTTCGAGTCAACCATTTCCAACCTGCAGAACGTCTCCGAAAACATATCCGTTGCTCGTTCCCGTATTATGGATGCGGATTTTGCAGTAGAAACCGCATCTCTCACCAAGTCCCAGATTCCGCAACAGGCAGGCATAGCCATGCTGGCCCAGGCAAATCAGTTACCGCAGGCAGTGCTTAGTTTGCTTCAGTAGATATGAGCTGGTAAGCTGATGAGCTAGTGAGCTGAAGGTGAGTAAATAATAACTTTAAACCAAAAACCCCGCTTCCTGAAAATGGAGGCGGGGTTTTTGGTTTTTGACCCGGGAGTTTCAACAAGTAAAACCGTGATATTCTATAAACTCATGCGGCCATGCGTTTAAGATCATTTAGCTCAAACTCCAGTTTGACTACTCTCCTGTCCAGTCCGGAATGCTCATCTCTTCTGACAATCACTTCATATAGACGATCAATCCTCTTGGTTAACTCATCCTTTACCGAATCAATTTTCTTGTTGGTCTCGTCAATCCTTTTGTTTATCTCGTCGATCCTCTCGCTCAGCTCTTCTCTTGCGGAACACATTGTAATTTCAAGAAATTACAGTAGGGTAGGCGCTGCCCTATCTGCAAATTGTCTCGCTTTAAGTTGGCAGCCGGGTGAAGGGAAAAATGGCCATTGGATACATAGTTGGACGGAAGAATGTATTGCAAAGAATTTAACATACCATTATATTGGGTTTATGAGTGAAAAAATAAACAAAATACATGACAAATTCTTTTGGGAAATATACGGCAGACCGGAAAATTTCAGGGATTTTCTGAAAGATTTCTTGCCGGCAGAAATCCATAATCAATTGGATTTGAGTATTCTGGATGTCGATAGAAAGAGTTATCTTGATGAAAAATTTAAGGATCATTTTTCAGATCTGGTAATAAAGACTAAATGTAAGAATGGAGAAAGGGTCTTTTTATATTTTTTGATGGAACATAAAAGCACAGTTGAATTACTGGTCGCTCTGCAATTATTGCGTTAGGAACGGGGACGAATTAACTTCCGCAAGTAGGCAGGCTTCCTCCGATTATCCCGATTGTAATATATCAAGGAGATGCCAGTTGGACAGCAAGAGCAGGATTTCAAGATTTGGTTTATATTCCGTTTGAAGGTTTAAGACCATATATTCCGGTATTTCCTGGACGATGTTTCAAATGTTGATGTGAAGAAATTCAAAAAATCGGTTATAATCAGGTGTTGGCATGTGATATGTAAGTATTTGGAAACTCCTGAGTTGAGAGCTAAGCTGCCAGAGATAGTAAGTTTGTTGTTTGACTTTTTGGAAAAAGATAAAGCAACAAAATATTTGGATATATTTTTCAAGTATTTAGCAAATGCGACAGACGTGATAAAAAAAGAAGATGTAGAAGAATCGTTAAGAAAGTTACCACAAGGAGGTGAAGATATTATGAGAACCTGGGCCAATGAATTTAGAGATGAAGGCAGAAATAAAGGCAGAAATAAAGGCATTATTATTGGTGAGCAGAAAACAGTAAGACAATTATTATTAAATGCTTATTTACTTAGCTCCTAATTTCCTGTAAGAACCTGACTAAAGGGATCATTATGTCAGGACGGTACAAAAAACGAAGTCTGCTGGACTTTCAAAAAAGCTTCAATACAGAAGAGGCATGTGCAAAACACTTGG
>DAOWEW010000191.1 GCA_030638305.1 Desulfobacteraceae bacterium | reverse complement strand
ATATGGATTCCCTTTAATTACATCAAGTAGTTTTTGGGCTTTACTTTTTAAACCTGATGCAGACAGTTTTTTAGCATCTTTTATCGCTTGTTTTGTATATCTCAACTCCCAACTCACCAATCAAGCTCCTTAGAGCACTCTAACAGGTCTTCAGCAACTCCATCTTTTATAGCCTTTCTCATTCCTGGTACTGATAGTAAATACAATGTTTCAGAAATAGCATTCCAGTCTTCTTCGGAGACTAAAACAGCATTACTTCTTTTTCCTGTAATTACTATTGGTTGATGTGTAATAGCTGCCTCATCAATGAGATTATAAAGCTTGGCTCTTGCTTCTGTTGCATTAAAAATAGTCATATTTTTTACCTCCACGCAACAGGGTACGTTATTGCGTACGCTAAGTCAAATAGCATTCTAAATATAACACAGCTTCAGGCCGCCTTTGCCCAGTCTTAAATCTCAAACATATTGAAATAGTGTGCTATTTCATCAGCTTTTGTGATCTGAAATCGAACAAATCTGACCCAAATCTATGCACCTACTTGTGAAAGTTAATTCGTTCACGTTCCTTAAAGCGGGACACTTTTTTGGAGATTACAGGCTACCCCGACTTACGGCGGTAGCCTCAAAACATACAACTATTAACTGTAAACCGTTACAATTGATCTATCATTTATTTGCTTTCTTGACAATGAAATAAAACGCAATTAAATAAGGCTAAATGATTTATTCGAGAATAATATGCTAATAGAAATAAATGCCAAAAATCCACAGATGCGACTAATTCGCAGAGTTGTTGAAGAACTCAAAAGAGGTGGTATAATCGCCTATCCGACTGATACCTATTACGGAATAGGTTGTGATATAATGAACAAAAAGGCTATTGAAAAGATATACCAGATAAAACAGCGTAATAAAAACAAGCCGTTCAGTTTTATTTGCTCGGGACTCAAAAACATAAGCCATTATGCAAAAGTCTCAAATTATGCTTACAAAAACATGAAGAGACTTTTGCCCGGCCCTTATACTTTTATTCTTGAAGGTTCGAAACTCGTTCCTAAGATAATGTTAACTAAACGAAAAACCGCCGGAATTCGTGTGCCTGACAATGCTATTTGCCTGGCACTGGTTGAAGAATTAGGCAATCCGATTATTACCACCAGTGCAACTATGCCTGATGGTTCAATTCTTCACGACCCATCACTTATCCATGATTTTTTTCAATCCAGAGTAGATTTTGTAATTGACGGGGGAATGCCTATTCCGGGACAACCTTCCAGTATAATATCTTTAATAAACGATCTGCCTGAAATTATAAGAAAAGGCATAGGCGATGTGAGTACTTTTGAGTAAGGGTTCGGTAAAGCAGCAATAATTAGTAATAACTCGCAAATAAATATGGATTGATAAAGCGGTTTGTAAACTCCTTTAGGGATGAATTTATAAGGTATTTGAAAACAGAAAACTTTTTCTCCGGGGGATAAACTCTTGATATCTTTCCTTTTATTCCGCCCATACGTCCTGCCCATTCTATTGCATCCTCAAGATTTCCAAAACGATCAACAAGGCCTATTTTTTTTGCCTCTTCTCCGGAAAATATCCGTCCATCAGCAAATTTTTCTACTTCTGACTGCTCTATACCTCTTCCTTCTGCAATGGCCTTAATAAATTGTTTATGAATTTGATTCGCAAGATTATGCAGAATTTCTTCTTCCTTTTTTGTCATTTCTCTGACCGGCGATCCCATATCCTTGTACTCACCGCTTTTAATAACAATGGGAACCATACCGATTTTTTTAAGAATCTCCTGAAAATTTGTATATCCCATGATAACACCTATGCTGCCGGTTATGGTGCCCGGATTTGCAACAATGCCGTCTGCCCCGGCCGCAATATAATAACCTCCGGATGCAGCCACGCCACCCATAGAAGCTATAACTTTTTTGCTTTCAGAAGTTTTTCTTATCTCCCTGAAAATTTCCTGTGAAGGCCCCACACCACCACCGGGCGAATCAATTCTAACAACTATGGCTTTGATAGAATCATTCTCACGAAAACGTTTGAGATTATGAATTATATCTTTTGAATCCGTAATTGCGCCGATTATCTCTATAACGCCGACTTTTTCTCCAAATTCAAAATCCGCGTCTCTTGTGCTAAACATAAAAAGCAGAGATAACCCAATAATTGTAGCAGACATTACAGATGTAACTATCAGGATAAAAAAAAGATATGGGTGTTTGCGGGAGAACATGATATATTTTTAAACTAATCGTTTACGGTTAACGGTTCACGGCTGCCCAAAACTCATCAGACATAGGCTCACAAGGATTATTAACGGTTTACCGTGAACTGTAAACCGTTAACCGTTACAATCTTACTTCTCGTTCTCGTTCAACTTGTCTTGAAGATTTTCACGTAAGATTTCTCCAAAAGTTGAAGTTGCGGGCTTCATGTTGTTTACATATTCGCTTAGAAGGCTTTGCTCATCATCAACCTCAAGCCGTTTGATTGAAAGGCCGATTCTTCTTTCTTCACTATTTATATTCATAACCCTGGAAGTTATAACATCGCCCACCTTAAATTTGCCGACCGGAGTTTTTATCTTTTCCTTACTGATTTCAGATACATGAACGAGACCTTCAATTCCTTCTTCAAGTTCAACAAAAATTCCGAAATCCGTTATATTAGTAATTGTGCCTGTTATTTCTTTGCCGACCTCATATCGTTCCGCTACAGTTTTCCAGGGATCATTTTGCAGTTGTTTGATACCAAGGGAAAATCTTTCATTATTTCTTTCGATATCAAGAACTATAGCCTGCAGCATATCACCCTTCTTGTATAATTCAGATGGGTGTTTAATACGCTTTGTCCAGGAAATATCAGAGATATGTACAAGGCCGTCTATGCCTTCATCAATACCGATAAAAAGCCCGAAATCCGTTATATTCTTTATTTTGCCTTCAATTGTTGTACCGATTGGATATTTCTCACTGATTACATCCCATGGATTTGGAACGACCTGTTTCATTCCGAGAGAAATACGCCTGCTTTCCGGTTTAATATCCAGAACAACAGCATCAACCATTTCTCCAATAGAAACAACTTTGGAAGGATGGCGAATTTTTCTCGTCCATGACATTTCAGAAACGTGAATCAGGCCTTCGATGCCTTCTTCCAATTCAATAAATGCTCCGTAATCCGTAAGACTCACAACCTTTCCTGTTATACGTGAACCTACTGAATATTTTTCTGAAGCAGCAAGCCATGGGTCATCAACAAGTTGTTTCATGCCCAGAGAGACTCTTTCTCTCTCCATGTCAAGGCTGAGGATTTTTACGCTTATCTTGTCACCAACCGAAAAAAGTTCGGACGGATGTTTAACACGACCCCATGAAATATCCGTTATATGAAGAAGACCGTCAACACCACCCAGGTCAACAAAGACACCGTATTCAGTAATATTTTTTACTACCCCGTCAACGACTTTGCCTTCATGAATAGCCTCCAGTGTTGAAGATCTTTTAGCCTCACGCTCATGCTCAAGAATGGCTCGTCTTGATAAAACTATATTACTTCGTTTTCTGTTATACTTTAATATTTTGAATTCCAGATTTTTACCGACCAGTTCATCAAGATTGTGGATAGGCCTCAAATCTGCCTGTGAACCGGGTAAAAATGCCTGGACCCCTATATCAACAGAAAAACCACCTTTTACACGAGCTAAAATAACTCCTTCTACTGTTCCTTCTTCATCATAAGTCTTTTTTATCGCTTCCCAGACTTTAACCTTGGCTGCCTTTTCTTTGGAGAGGATAACACGCTCTTCTTCCTCATCCCAGAATTCAACCATTACTTCTACCTCGTCACCAATGTTGACGTGTATCTCACCATTTTCATCTTTAAATTCATTGATGCGTATCTGCCCTTCTGATTTGTATCCTATATCAACAAGAACATAATCCTTATCAACTGATATTATTCTGCCGGTAACAAGCTCACCTTCAGCAAAACGCTTGAAGCTTTCTTCATACATATCCATCAGGTTTGCCATACTGTCATCGGTATTCTGAACATCTTCCGATGTATTAGCATCAACATCTTCATCTGAATCAACATCTTTGTTTTGTTGTATAACTGCCGCTTCTGATGAATCCACATCGTCAACATCATGTTCGGCTGAACCGTTTTCTAAAGAATTATTCATAAAATAAAGTACCCTCCTTAGCCAATTTTAATATTGCTATTTAAAAGTGTCTGAACGAAAACTGCTAATTTTCCCGATTTCTGCGTCAAACGCAAATTTTATTCCTGCGGTTAAAATTTGCGCCTTCCTTGAACTTGAAAAAATTCTCCAGCTTTCTTTCTGGCACTAAACAGCATAAGTTCTCTTTATAACAAACCAACTGTTAAAAAACAACAATTAATTTCATTAAATCGTTTCCTGTTGATCCATTCAACCAAGAATATAGTCCAGCATCATCTCAACTACATCATCAATGGAAAGATCGGTAGAATCTACTATTAGCGCATCATCAGCCGGTTTCATCGGTGCTGCTTTTCTTTTTTCGTCATTCTCATCCCGAAGCCTGATTTCTCTTTCAACATCTTCAACGGTCTGGGAAGTTTTTGATTTTAATTCTCTATAACGCCTTATTGCTCTTACTTTTGGAGATGCCTTTAAATAAAACTTTTTATCAGCATCGGGAAACACAACGGTTCCCATGTCACGCCCCTCGAATACAACTCCTTTTTCTCTGCACATATTCCTTTGCAAATCCAGAAGATATTTTCTTACCACGGGCCTTGCTGAAATTGCCGACGCCATCATTGATATTTCAGGAGTCCTGATTTGATCAGTAATATCCAAATTATTTGATAAAAGACGCAGCCCTCTTTCATCCCTTACAAAAGTTAAACCAAGTTTGCTGCATAAATTCTCAAGACCTGTATCATCATCCTGACTTATTCCTGCGAATTGAGCCTCAAGTGCAACAGCTCTGTAAAGTGCGCCCGTGTCAATATATTTGTAATTAAGACGATCAGATAGTTTGCGGCTAACAGTTGTTTTGCCGGCACCTGCCGGGCCATCTATTGTAATAATAAGACGTTTCATTAAATTATTTTTTCAAGAGCATTTAAAAAACGGACATTTTCTTCATGACATCCAACAGTTATCCTTATATAGTCAGGATATCCATATGATGTCATTGAACGAACAATAACGCCATGCCTGAGCATTTTTTCAAAAATCTCATCAGCATTTTTTCCAACATCTATTAAAAAAAAGTTTGCCTGTGTCGGAAAATATTTAATATTCATCCTGTCAAGGGATGTGTATAAAAAATCAAGTCCTTCATGAACAAGAGATATGGTTTTTTCCAAAAAAGCTTTGTCTTCAAGCGCGGCACCGGCACCAACTTGTGCCAGCGAATTTGCGTTAAAAGGCTGCCTTACCCTGTTCAGCAGACTTGCTATTTCTTGCGGCATAAGACCATAACCTATTCTAAGGCCGGCCAGACCATAAGCTTTTGAAAATGTTCTAAGCACAACCAGGGCAATACCGGAATCAAGATAATCAATACCTCTGACACAACTTTTATCTCGCACAAATTCAATATAAGCTTCATCCACTACTATCAGAACTCCATCAGGGATGCTTTGCAGAAAATCTTTAAAAGCTTTTTTTGATACAACAGTTCCGGTAGGATTATTAGGATTACATATAAAAATCATGCGCGTTTCGGATGAAATTCTGTCTCTGATTCCATCCAGGTCAACGCAAAGTGACTTTAATGGAACCTGCACCGGTGTTGCTCCGGCACAACACACCATTATATTGTACATAAGAAATGATGGATAAGGCATTATTGCCTCATCGCCCGGTCGCAGCAAGGCACGCGTAATCATACCAATAATTTCATCAGAACCGTTTCCTAAAACAACATTTCCAGTTTCAACGCCAAGCTTTTCAGCAATATTGTTTACCAGATCATGTCCGCTTCCATCCGGATAACGATTCAGCTTTTCTATTGCATCCTGAATAGCTTTTACAGCCAGAGGAGACGGCCCCAATGGATTCTCATTAGAAGCCAGTTTGATAGAATCGCTAATGCCATATTCCCTCTCAAGCTCCTCAAGAGGTTTGCCTGGAGAATAAGGCTTTAACGCTAAAATATAATCAGGTATTGATAATTTTAATTTCATTTTGCAATTTTCAGGTTTTGAGTGTTAGTTCATTCGTAACGTCATTTCTGCGAAAGCCGAAAAGCTTTTTGTATTTTTAATTTAAAATAAGGTGCACTGTCAAGCATCTGATCAAAATGCTTAGTGCCCGTCCATAAATTATATGTTCATTTTTAGCGGGGTTTCATTGTGTAATTCCACTCACCATGAAAATTATCTCTTTTGATATTTATCTTTGATAGTTCTTCATCGGAAACTTTAATTCCTTTAGGATAAAGATT
>DAOWEW010000020.1 GCA_030638305.1 Desulfobacteraceae bacterium | reverse complement strand
TAATTGATCGTGCAAATTCATAAGTGCATAAAGTACTCTAAAGTAGAATTCCCCTCTGATTTTTACAATACCATCAAAACTCAAAAATTCCCCACAGGCCTTTCAACTATCCATTTGCCAGCTATTCCCGATGGCCATATAACCTATTGATAATAAAAGAAATTTAAAAATCGCTTTCGTAAACAAAAATCGTTAAAAATCAGATAGTTACATGTTTTAACACAAATCACAAACTCCATTTTAAGCTAACCCTTTGAATTTACAACAAAAAAGTTTACGAAAGGTGTGATTCAAAAACGTTGTTAAATCAATGCATTATCATGCCATCGGGAACCGCTGTCCATTTGCCTAAGGAACGTGGACGAATTAACTTCCGCAAGTAGGCGCACAGATTTAGGTCAGGTAAAGATGGCCTGAATCTGTGATGTATAGTTGCGGAAGTTATTTCGTTCACGTTCCTTAGATTAGGCCCATGGCTAACATTGCCTTTGCTACCCTTATAAATCCTGCGATATTTGCCCCATACACATAGTTGCCTGGTGTTCCGAACTCTTCCGCTGTTTCGTAGCAAAGATTATGAATACTCTTCATAATTTTGGATAGTTTCTGGGCAGTGTATTCAAAGGTCCAGGCATCACGGCTTGCATTTTGCTGCATCTCCAGTGCCGAGGTGGCTACCCCGCCAGCATTGGCTGCCTTCCCAGGTCCGTAAGCGATCTTGGCTTCCAGGAAGATCTTGACTCCTTCGGGAGTGGTAGGCATGTTGGCTCCTTCACTTACAGCGATACAGCCGTTTTTGATCAGAGCAGTTGCGTCCTTACCGGAAAGCTCATTTTGGGTGGCGCAAGGCATGGCAATCTTGCAGGGAATTTCCCATATATTGCCGTTGACAACATACTTGGCGTGTTTATGATAGTTCGTATAATCCTTTATACGTCGCCGCTCCACTTCTTTGAGCTGTTTCACCAGAGCAAGGTCAATACCCTTTTCATCATAGATGACCCCATTGGAGTCAGAACAGGCCACCACCTTGGCTCCCAACTCGTGCAGCTTTTCAATAGCATAGATAGCCACATTGCCTGCACCGGAAACAAGGCAAATCTTTCCATCTAATGAATCATTCCGTACCTTCAACATTTCTTCCAGGAAGAATGTCGCACCGTACCCGGTAGCCTCGGTACGAGCGAGCGATCCACCCCAGCCAATTCCCTTGCCGGTTAACACTCCGGACTCGTAGCGGTTTGAAAGTCGCTTGTACTGGCCGAACAGGTAACCGATTTCCCGACCGCCAACTCCTATATCACCGGCTGGCACATCAGTATACTCACCAACGTGACGATACAACTCGGTCATAAAACTCTGGCAAAAGCGCATCATCTCACCATCTGTTTTCCCCTTTGGATCAAAGTCCGCGCCCCCTTTTCCGCCCCCGATAGGCATGCTGGTAAGGGCATTTTTAAAGATCTGCTCGAATCCAAGAAACTTGATTATTCCCAGATTTACGGAAGAGTGAAGACGCAGTCCCCCTTTGTATGGACCCAACGCACTATTAAACTGGACGCGAAATCCCCTGTTAATCCGGACCTCCTTATTTGTATCCATCCACGGCACACGAAAGATAATCTGTCGCTCCGGCTCGCAGATACGTTCAATGATCTTATGATGGGCAAATTCCGGGTATTTTGCAAGTACAGGGCCAAGAGATTCGAGTACCTCTCGAACCGCCTGATGAAATTCACCTTCACCTGGATTTCGATTTACCACCTGCTGAAAAATTGGTTCAATTTTTTCGTCAAGCTTCGATGCCATGATTCCTCCTGTTTGATTTTGTATTTATTAAGCAAAAAAAAAGTCCATGCCTATCTCTGACAGATAGGCATGGACATCATTGTCGTTCTAATGGGAAACACCACATTGTGTCACCCAGTACATTTTTATATTCAAAAAATACTTTTATGTCAAGGATCTTTTGCGCTGGATATTCGATAATCAGAAAAATCCAAAGCATATGGCTTCCCACACTGGGAAATTAATTCGTCCACGTTCCTTAATAATCATTGTCGGGCATAGTTTGCTGGAGGGGGAAAACCTTCTTTTTTAAAAGATCTCCCATTTTTTTAGTTTTTTCTATGGCTTTTTGGTTATTCTGGTTTTGCCTGGCGTAAAAAATCGTGGGAGTGATCAATATGATAAGTTCGGACTTTCCCATGCCTCGAAATGTCCGTCCGAAAAGCAAGCCTAAACCCGGGATACTGCCCAGACAGGGAACGCTGTTGCTCGTTTTTGTTTTTGCATCCTGAATCAAACCTCCGATAAAAACAGTTTCTCCGTTTTTGGCAAGCAGCCATGTGGAAACTTCAGTAGTGCTAACAACGGGGATTCCTTTTTCAAGCACGGCTCCGGAGATGCTTGGTTGCACTTTGAGCAATATATTGCCGTCGTCATTAATATGGGGAGTTATTTTTAATATAGTACCTGTATCTATGAATTCTATACTATTGTAGATGATGCCATCAATAACTTTGGAAACTTGATACCCCTGCTCTCCACCAACCTGCACACTGGCTTCTTTGTTGTGAATGGCCAGTATCTTGGGCGTAGAAAGTGTGTTGATCCTGGTTTTGGCTTGCAGGGCATTTATGGCGGCCGTAAACTGATGCCTGGATCCTGCAGCAGTTATGATGTTTGCAAAAACACCGGCTACATCAGCAGACACAGGAGAAACTCCCTCCGCAGTAGCAGCCGTTGCGGAGCTAAAACCCCCTGTTCCGATTCTTACGTCGCCAAGTATCTGTCCCCAGTTAACGCCCATAGACATATCCTCGGTCAAAGTCACTTCCAGAATCCTGGCCTCAATCAGCACCTGTTTAGGCGCAGTGTCCCAGAAACTAATGATGGTCTCAATCTTCTTGATGTTTTCCGGGATGTCTTCCACTATAAGGGTTTTGGTAGGTTCATGAATCTTGACCATTCGCATACCCGGGATGTCTTCCAAAATTTTCTGAACACTATCAATACCGGCGTATTTGAGCTTGAATATCCGGAGCTGAAGATTTTCAGACTGTGGATCAGAAGCCTTTTTAGGCTTATAAATATAATACACATCATCGTGTTTACGATAACTGAATCCACCTGCCAGGGTGATTGCATCCAGAGCTTTGTTCTGAGTCACCTGATAAAGATGCACTGAGATCTTGCCGGATACATCCTGTGCCATAACGATGTTTATCTTATGTTTGATGGCAAAAGCCGAAAGGATCTTCCGGATATCGCTCTGATAAAAATTAAAATTGAGCAATTCCTCAACAGGGTAGCGCCTTTGTTTTGTTTTTCCCGGAATGACAGGGGAAGAAGAAACCGTACCAAAAACGGCAGTGTCCATTCCAACTTGTACCACCATGAGCACAATCAAAACACAAGCTGCTTTTTTAATTTTTCCCATTGTTCAACACCTCCAGGATTTTTTGATAATTGCCTGAAGTTAAAACCACCCTGTTTCCGACAATTTTAACCACTTTATAATTAGCGATAACGTCCCCCACGCGAACGAATTGATCATTGATGATAGCAATGGGAATCCCGCCACCGACAATCGTGCCTTTTAGCTTCAAGGGCAAAACCGGTGTTGTTGACGGTGTTTGCTTTGTGAATTGAAGTTCAGCGTCTGCCTGAGATTTCAAAGGCACAAAAATATCTCTAATATAAATACTTGATGGCTCCTTTGCCGGCAATGCATGCATGGAGTTTTTTTGTGGTTTATTAATTGCAATTGAAGCAATATCAAATTTAGCAGGTCCAAATTTAGCAGGTCCAAATTTAGCAGGTCCGGCCGCAGGCAAGGTATGATCATCCCCAGATATTGACTTGTTGTGTATGAACCGGAAGTATCCCATTATTACCAGTACCAGCGACAGCGCGATAACGATATAGATTTGTATTGGTTTGTTTTTCTTTTCCGGCATTAAATAATGTCCACTATTGTTCCTGAGCGCTCAAAAACACTGATCGTTAAATCAACGAGGCAGAGCTTGTCGCAATCGGGGTTGGAGATAATCATTTTTTCTATCACCAGCACACGGTTCATCGTCTCAAAATCGTAGAGCAGATGATAGATATCGGCAAAGACGCCTTTAAACATAAGATGAATAGGAATTCTGGTATAGCGTATCTCTTTCACAACGGGTAACGGTTTAAGACTGATCAGAACAATATTTCTTTCTTTTATCAAAGAATCAAGTTGCTTCAGGAGCTTTCCGATCTGTGCTGTTTCCGGAATGCGCTCATTTAAAGTTTCTAATTCTTTGCGTTTATCATCCCAGGCTTTCTTCAGCTCCCGGAAGCTCATTTCAGCCAGGTTCAGATCAGTTGATTTGCTGGAAAGGAGATCATTTTCCTGTTGGATACGTTTTTTCTGTTTTACTACACTCATTACTGCCCAAGAGCCGCATACAAGTGAAACAATGACTACAATGACAAGGCAGATTCGATTCGTTTTTTTCATACTGAGCGTCATCACCGGTTCCTTAAATTGCACTCAATCTCAAATTGGATCGCCTTCACTTTCTTAACTTTATTCTGATCCGGCAGTGTTATGTTGCTTTCTCTTGCATATTTCAAAAAAATTGATGTGAACATGGGCTCACACGAAAGCTGATCAATGAAATCTCCCAGTTTATTGTTGGAAAAAGAAAAGCCTGTCAGTTTCATATCGGCATTGTCTTCTCCGTCATTTTTGCTGTCTAAGGCAAATTGCGTAAGCCATGTATATTCATTCATCAGGGCAGCCAACTTCGAGAGTACGATAGTATAAGGCAGATTCTTTGTTATTGTTTTAATAAGACTCTGCTGGTGATCAAGTTTTTTCAATTCTTCTTGAATCTGATTAATTTTTTCAATTTTTGTGCCCAGTTTAATGTGCATTTCTTTCAGGTTCGTCATGGCACTATTTTTAGTCAGGACGGCACGCGTGTAGTATTGGTAAAATCCAAAGATCAGAGAGAGTGAAATAATCATGCAGCCACTCCAAAAGCTAAGTCGCCGGAACAAATGCCGGCGAGACAGGATATCCGGGGGAATCAAATTGATTTCTCTTAAAGCCATGATACCTTTTTCATCGCCAGACCCAGTGCCAGAGCAAATGGAGCGCATTCGGATATGCCTGGCAACATGGCGCTATCTGAAAAGGTCATTTTGTTCACAGGATCTATCAGTTTTGTCGGTATGTTGAGTCGGTTTTCAAGATATCGGTCAAGATGTCGGATCAAGCTTGCCTGACCGGAAATATAGATGCTTTCAAAAACCACATTTTGTTTTTCGGATCTTACATAGGCGATAATTTTGTGAAACTCATGAATCAATTCTTCAATAAAAGGCATTATGATCTGATAAATAGCCCGAAATATATTATTTGTTTCAATATCTTCAGTAAGATTTGCGCTATTATTGCGGTTTTGATGATTTTTATGGGCAAGTCCATACTTTCTGAGAAGAATTTCAGCTTTATTTTTATTGTTGGCAAGTCCAAGGTTTGCTAGTAACTTTTTTACAAGAATTTCAATTCCCCATGGAATATAGCGATAAGCAAGAATGCATTCTTTGGTTACAATCGAAAGCAGGCTTTGTGTGTAACCGATATGGAACAAAAGAATCGGATTGTGAGTTGGATTGTAAAAATAATTATGCAGGCGTATTAATGAAGAAAGATCAAAATCAACAGCTTCTGCAATCAAACCGGCTTTTTTCAGTATAAGTAGATATTGTTTTATATCATCCCTGCGGACCGCAATTATGGTTACTTTGTGCCAAGTGCCGCTATCGGATGACGGAGATACAATCGACGGATAATCTATGACGGCTTCTTCCATGGGAAATGGAAGATATTCTTTTGACTCGCGAAGGATGACCTCTTCCGGAGTTTCTGATTTGCCGACTTGAAAACGCATGGGGAAGCTCACGATATTTTGGTGAGGAATGTGGAGAACAACTCTTTTTCCGACAAACTGTTTGCTTTTTACAATATTTTTTAACAGAGGCAGCAGAGTATCGTTTCTATCAGACACGCTCCCTGCCCCCCCGTCAAGTGCCTGATGCATCAATCCCCTGACAGCAAAACCCTGCCGGATATGTTTAAGCTGGGCAGCGTATATATGCTGAGCGCCGATATCAATGCCTATGGGATATTTGAAGTTAAAATTAAACATTAAAAATTTCCCGAATGAATCATTCTACTATCAATTGGGGGAATACATATAAAACATAACTTTGAT
Organism: Desulfobacteraceae bacterium; assembly: GCA_030638305.1. The sequence goes on along the minus strand of DAOWEW010000020.1, from coordinate 5,055 downwards.
GAACAACGTTTTTTCCAACTGCACCGACTGTGGCAACTGTGGCAAAGGTGGTATCTGTGTGCCTACGAATTTTATAGCCATATCGTCCATTCCCCAGCGTGTGCATATAGTAGCGGTCATCTGCAGGCAAAAAATCGGAATCATTGAGTATACGCCACATGGCGTGGTTGGCAGCGGATTCCGCCAGATAATGGGCCTGCATGCTGTTGCTCCGGGTCATTGCAGCCAGCATCCCTGTGCCTGTCTTAAAAAGGAGAGTAAATGCCAGCGTAGATATAACAGCAAGCAGAACTAAAATGGCAACATATGCCATGCCGGCATCTTTTCTGCTTCCCCTGGTATGACGCTGTAACATTCTCAGCGCACCCTCTTGCCGGTTTTCTGTAGCGTGTTTCTGGGATACACATATTCGGAAAACACGACATTTTCCCCATCATCGCCTGTGAGCGTAAGGTCAATCCTGATCCGGAGGATGATGCTCTCCGGAACTGTGGCGTCGCAGGTATATGTAACCTGAAAAGAGGTAACGTGAGTTGAAAGAACAACTGATTGACCTGTGTCTGAAAATATTTCCCGAAGGGTGTTTGTGCTGCTGTCAAAGGAGTAGATGAGAGGATTAAGAAAATCCTCATCTATCAGGCCATCTTCATCATCATCCCATTTTGAATCCTCATCCACATTTCCGTCGCCATCATCATCTATGTCTGCAATGCCCGGTGCATTGTCGCTATTAGTATCCTGAGGGAGATCTTCGTCGATTCTTGGAAACAAGGAATCGTCAAAGTAATAATCATTATCGTCATTGACAAATCCCGAAAAAGCCAGGATATCATTCCTTATTGGGGTATGACTATTGGGGATAAGGAGGCAGGTGCAACGCCTCACTCCTCCGGTCATGCGCTCCATGGCCAGCAGACCTTCATGATAAAGCACAGACCGGGCATAAGTCACTCTGTAGGTATCAAGACAGGTGGAAAACAAAGGAGCGGCAACAACGGCAATGATGCCCATAATCGTGAAGCTTACAAGCAGTTCAACCATGCTCAATCCTTTTTTGTCGAGCTGTCTCATATCTTACCCACCTTACCTTCGTGATCAACCACGATGGTGGTAAGTGTACGGCCGAATACTGATACCGTAATCTTCCTTGCGTTTGGCTCCGGGTTTGAATCCGCGTTTAGATCTACTGAAGACACTGTCCATGTAATAGTATAATTTTTTCCTCTGACTGTGACTGGAACTGACTTTGTGCCAAGGTCAAGATCGTCATGGTCAAACGGCAAACCTATAAGCTTTTCCATCTGCCCGCGCAGATGGCTGTCAAGCAGCATACGGTCAGCCTGAACTTCAAGTGATCGGAGTCCGGATATATACGGAGCTGAAATTCCGGCGGCTATAAGCCCAAGGATGACCACAGAAAGGAGCGCTTCGACAAGAGTGAAGCCATCACGCATTTTTAACAGGTTTGCCACTTTATTGCTTTCCTGGCACGTTCCTTACTTGCTTTTTATTTCGCCTTCAACCATTCAATCACTCAGGGTGACTTTCCCTGCCAGTGAATCCAGAGCAACGACAATCTGCCTGCCGCTCATGTTTAGGGTAACCGTGCCGCCATCCGAAGGGGCTCCCAGCGTATCGAAGACAACAAAATTACCCACTCCGAAAGCAGCAGCGGTAATATCAATGCCGCTGAATCGGCTTTCATCCGGCAGGCTGATACTATAATTAACGCCCCTGTTCATGGGACGTTCCATGAGCGCAAAATTTCCCCCTTCTACATTGTCCTCATCCAGTTCGCTTTCACTTCCCAGCAGATCAATGCCGATCGAAAACCTTTCCACAACAATCGTGTCCATTGCAGAATCTATGGTTACCCTGGTACGAGAACCCGAAGTTGCCGCAGTCATTTGTGCAAACTCAAGCGCTGTGACAACCTCCCCGGCTGCTCCGGAAAGTCGTGCATCATTCAGCCCGAAATTTATAACCGGAGCAACAGCCATTACCATAATGCCCAGCATCAACACGACAATCAGAAGTTCTACAAGCGTGTAACCTGACGGCATTTGAAGGTTTAACACAGTGCTCATAATAATAGATTTTCGAATAAAGGTTTGAGCGTGCTATCAATAAGCTTCGTGCGCTGTGCTGTCATTTGCAATAAAAACACCTGTTTTTACATAGAACTTCCATGCCTTTGTGCCGGCAGTATCTGCGGTTCTCTCAGTGACGTCGGTTTCATCGGTATCACAAGTAAGATCGACCGTGTCGGTAAAGGGATTTTTCGGTAATGTTACCGTCTTTATGTACGGCCCATAGATGGGTGCGGTCAAGTTCCTGCTGTCGCCGGCAGCTTTGCCGGATGCCTCTGTATATGTTGTAAGCTGGGCAATAAATGCAATTGCAGCGGCAGCCTCGTTTCCTGCTGTCCATAGTACGGTAGATCCATCCGTATCTTTAGCCCCCGGATATATCTGGTTATGTTGATGATAGTAAAGTTCTATAGCGTTTCGCATGGTATTCAGGTTGGTTTGCAAAGTTGCCAACTTGGCGTCCTCTGTTGAAACAGTGATTTGCGGAATGATGATCATAGCCAGAATTCCGAGCACTATAACCACAATCAGCATCTCTATCAAGGTAAATCCGGCCTGGTTTTTCAATACTGCTCCATCATTTTTCAATTTTGTTTTCATGATTCAATTTTTTCCTGTTAAAGTCGTCCACGTTCCTAACTGGTTGAATTTACAGATTGTCTTAGACTGGCAGCTCCTATTCTTTAAAAACAGACTTCAGGTCAACTTCAAATCCATCTAAAATACCAACCCTGATTTTATCTTCATCAAAATAGATATCAGGTTTTCGATATTTTGCATCTTGTTCCAGCTTAAAAACCATAACAGTTTTGTCCTCAGGGTGAACTATCCAGTATTCTTTTACTTTAAATCTTTCATAAAGAAAAAACTTTTCTCTCATATCTTTGTGAATAGTAGAAGGTGATAATATCTCTATAATTAAATCCGGAACTCCTCTGCAACCCTTATCATCTAATTTTGATTTATCGCATACAACAAGAATATCAGGCTGCACAACAGTTATTATCTCATTATCACTTTCATTCGATTCGGGTAAACGAACATCAAATGGCGCATTGTAAACCTCACATTTTTTTCCGGACAGAAATGTATTGAATATTGTTAGCAATTCCCTTGAGATTTTTTGATGTGTTCTTGATGGAGCTGGCACCATATCATAAGCAATTCCGTTTATCAGTTCCCATCTTTCGTCGTCCGGCCAGTTAAGATAGTCCTCATAAGTATATTCACTTTCTTTTTTTATCAGTGGAAAAGACATGGGTATTCTCCGAATTTTTTCATATTGCGTCCACGTTCTTTAATGTAACATCTGCGACAGCTTGAACAGCGGAAGAATTATGGACGAAACAATAACGGCCACTACCGCTCCCATGACAATCAAAGCTATGGGTTCAATTAATGCGGAGAGGGTTTTGAGCTCTTGCTCCACCTCTGTATCATAGAACCTGGCCAGACGCAACATGACCCTGGGTAAATTTCCGGTCTCCTCGCCAGTGGCAACCATTTGTTTAACCGTTTCCAGCACATAAGGATAAGCGGCAAATGGCCGGGAAAACTTTCCTCCTTGCCGTACATGCTCCATAATCCGATTGACAAAATCCCTGAAATATTGATTCCGGATAGAACCGCGGGTCACTTCAAGCGCTTCGAGAAGGGAAACATGGCTCTCCATTAAATTTCCGAGTGTTCGGAGCAAATCACAAGTATAAATTTTGTTGGATAATCCGGCTATCAACGGTGCGCTTACAAAAAAACGATCCATCAGAATTCTGCCTGTCCTGCTTTCTTTGAAGAATTTAAAACCGATCACCAGCCCGGCACTGCATAGTATGTAGGCCCACCAGTATTCTCGTATAGAAACGCTCATCGTCATCAGAAACCGTGTGGTAAATGGCAGGATACTTTCCTTTCCCTCAAAAAATACGGTAAACTTAGGCAAAATACTGACCATAATAAAAACAATCACAAAAAATCCTATGATGCTAAGAAAGGCTGGATAGGTGAGAGCTGTCCTCAGTTGAGTTTTAAGAACTTGACGCTTTTCCTGTGCTTCAACAAGCCGATCCAGGATATTTGTCAGGAAACCTCCGGATTCTCCGCCCTTAATCATGCCGACAAAGACGTTATCAAAAACCCGGGGATGTTGTTTCATCGCATCAGAAAGCTGTTTTCCTTCCTCGACATCCAGAAGCATGGCATGAATCACTGCTTTAAATGTCTCATTTTCAGTCTGGTTTCCGATGGCTTTCAGCGCGCTATTCAAAGGAGCGCCGATCTCAAGCATCAGGGAAAGCTGCGAAGTAAAAAAAATCAGTTCACTTTGCTTAACGGGTCTGGCAAAAAAGCTGATGATACCGCCTCGCAGTGTCGCACCAAAGCCGGGCAGCGCTTTAAGCGATTTTGAAGCAGCGCTTGAGCGCTTATGATTAAAGCTGATCGCCATAATTTCCAAATCCCATCCGCAGATTACTCAGATTTCCGCAGATTAATCAAACTTTCTATCCAACCATCCAATCCCCCAAATCCATAGATTCACATCTCAGCAGACGTTACCCGCCTTACTTCTTCTATGGTGGTAACTCCCTGCCTGACCTTTTCATCTCCAAGGTCTTTCAATCTCCGGTGTTTTTTTGTCTTGAGATACTTTAACAGGATGTCGATGGTTGGATTATTCAGGATTAAGGATTGGATACCTTCATCTATCTCCAGAAACTCATAAATACCTATGCGCCCTTTGAAACCGGAATCATAACAGGCTGAACATCCCTTGCCTTTGTATAACATGAACTTTTCATCATCAATTCCCAGTTTCCTCAGTACCTCCTGAGGAGGGTAGTAACCTGTCTTGCATTCGGAGCAGATTGTCCGCACCAGACGTTGTGCCTGGCAAGCCAGGAGAGAGGAAGATAGGAGATAAGGCTCAATTCCCATTTCAAGAAGTCGTGTGATAGCGCTGGGACTATCG
>DAOWEW010000163.1 GCA_030638305.1 Desulfobacteraceae bacterium | reverse complement strand
TTCACCCAAATGTGGCCTTAGTTCTTTGTATATCTTTTTCTTCCGATACTTAGAAATCCATGTGACATGATACTTGCATTCCCACTTTGAATGACTTAAACTTCTTATATTGCTCATTGAAAGCCTCTCTTTCTGTTTGCCTTAAGGAACGTGGACGAATTAACTTCCCCAACTATGCATCACAGCTTCAGGCCGCATTTGTCCGATCTCAAATCCCAAACATATTGAAATAGCTCGCTATTCCTTCAACTTTTGTTATCTGAGATCAAACAAAGTCGACCCAAATCTGTGCGCCTACTTGCGGAAGTTAATTCGTCCACGTTCCTAAGCGGTTCACAAATCGAAAGGCTTTCTTAAAATCCCGGAAATGTCAAACTTTGTGAGTCATCCGGCAAAGCCGGAAGTTTACTTAACTGAAATTAGAATTGCAATATCTGTTTAAGAAATGATATATGTTTTCTGGCGATAGAAAATATATTTCCGGTTAAAAAAACAGGTGGGATATTATGAAAAGCAAAGTCTATTTTATTGATTTTAAAGCTACATACAAAGAAAACCTTCTTGCCAAGATTGGGAAACTTCTTGACACTTCGGGCCTTGATTCGGCAATTAAAAAAAGAGATATTGTTGCTGTTAAAATGCATTTTGGGGAGCAGGGAAATACTGCTTTTATCCGGCCTGTATTTATAAGAAAAATTATTGAAAAAATAAAAGAAGCGGGAAGTTTTCCATTCCTTACAGATTGTAACACTCTGTATGCCGGTTCACGAAGTGATGCTCCGCATCATCATATAACGGCTATTCAGAACGGATTTGCTTATTCAGTGGTTGATGCTCCTGTTGTCATAGCGGATGGGCTGAGGGGCCGCAGTGAAACTTTTGTGGTTATAAACCAAAAACGTTTTAAAAGAGTATATATTGGTTCTGAGATTGTACAGGCGGATTCGCTGTTATCAGTGGCCCATTTTAAGGGACATGAACTTTCCGGTTTTGGCGGGACAATCAAGAATCTTGGTATGGGTTGCGCATCAAGAAGGGGAAAGCTGGCTCAACATTCAACAGTAAATCCTAAAGTTAAAAACAAAAAATGTGTCGGCTGCGGTGAATGCATAAATCATTGTGCCAAAAAAGCCATAAGGCTGATAAAAAATAAGGCAACTATTGATCCTGAAAAGTGTATGGGCTGTGGAGAATGCATTATTATTTGCCCTAACGATGCAATACAGATTCAATGGAATCAGGATATACCCCTTTTTCTCGAAAATATGGTTGAATACACGATGGGTGTTTTAAAGAATAAAAAGGGTAAAACATTGTTTTTGAATTTTATTACTGATGTTTCACCGGCATGTGACTGTCTGCCTTATAATGATTCACCTATTGTAAGGAATATAGGCATAGTTGCTTCAAAAGACCCTGTTGCTATTGACCAGGCCTCTGTAGATCTTGTTAACAATGAACAGGCTCTTCCCGGATCGTGCCTTAAGAAAAATACTAAACCCGGAGAAGATAAGTTCAGGGGTATGCACCCAAAAGTGGACTGGGCCGCACAGTTTGAATATGCTGAAAGCCTTGGGTTGGGAAGCCGTATTTATGAACTGGTTAAAATCTGAAAGATGAATTCAGGGGGGATGAAAACTTTGTGACTCACGAGTTATGAGAAATTAGAAAAAATATGTTAACCACAGGAATGCACCATTTGAAGGCTTATTAAGGTAATTTGTTTGATCTATCTTGAACCCGCCATACTCGGTTCCTGTTTTTCCATAACCGATATTCGCGCCAAAAGTGAGTTGTGTGTTTTCAGCCATATCCCAGTTGAGTCGAGGTTGTAATATTCCCGAAGGGTCAGTTAGATTATTTATAATCGTAAGGTATACATTTATCAGGGGGTCTATCTCTGCCTGTATTGAGCCGCTTAAATAAATTCGTCCTAAAGAAAACATATCTCCTCTGATCAAACGCTCAGAAATATCCGGATCCGCATATGCTTTTGTATAATTATTTTTACCAAGACCATTAAAATAAAATTCTATAAACCCGTAGAAGTTTTTTTTCAGCCATACCCATGAATAATCCATATTTGCCATTAGTGACAGGTAGCTGTTTTTTTTGCTCTCTTCAGGCAGAAAAGTCCAGGTGGCATCCATGCGCCAGACAGCATCGCCGAGATATCCTTGACTGCCAAATCCGATCACCTCGTCTTTGTAATGCCAGCCGGCCATTATATCAAATTCAGTGGAGCCTGATACAAAATGAAGTTTGCCGGCAAGTGATGAATCGTTCCATTCCACGTTATGATTATCAGAATCGCGCCGGGGCACATAAAGCAACTGCAAATCATATGTTTTATATAATGAAAACCGGGTAGTTATCATATCATCCCCGATTTTATAGTCCTTGTCGATATCTGTCGGAGCAAAGGGATTAAACAGATCCATTGGATTAAATAACAGGCCGTTTCCCCAGGTTAACACTTGACGTCCAATGCGTATGTCAGCCCATTTTGGCTGAAGAATCAGTACGAGCCTGTCTAACCGGTGGTGCAGGTTAGACTTATCATTATCACAAATCGTTTTGGTCAGGTCCATTAAACGGCGGTTATCTTCAACAGAATCGCCTGTTATCAAAGAACCATAAAGGTCAGGGTACAACCGGGCCAGTTTGTTTAATTTGCGACGGGTGTCTCCTTCTGCATAAATGACCTCATAATGGGTTTCTAAATATCCCCAATTTGCCAGAAAAAGTTTATTCTTGAGTCGTAACTCTGCAAAGCCGTCGTAGTAAGTACCTGTTCCTGCTGGCTTGAAGTATGATTCACCATCTGGCCATGACACGTCTCCACACACCTTAACATGTCCGCCCCACTGAGATTCAAATTCTTCATACCATTTTAACGGCTTGTTTTGCTTGATATCAAAAAGAAATTGACCCGGATAGTTTTGAATATCTGATGATGCCGACAAAGTGGCAGGTAAAGTTAAAGGTATGCAAATCAGGAACATGAACGAAATAATTTTCACAAGCAAAGGCATAGATTTGGATTGATAAAATAACGAGCTGTTTTGATGCATACCTAATCCTTGACCCGGTCTTCTGCCACCAGACCGTCTTTGATATAAACTATCCGGCGAGCGTATTCCATAACCATTTTTTCATGAGTAGAGAAAATAAAGGTGACATTTTTTTTGCTGTTCATTTCTTTCATTATTTCCAGAAGACCTTGACCGTTCCTGGAATCCAGGTTGGCTGTAGGTTCATCTGCAAGTACAATTATTGGATCGGAGACGATCGCTCTTGCAACAGCTACTCGTTGCTGTTGACCTCCGGATAGCTCAGCCGGACGCCTGTCATATTTGCCTTCAAGTCCCACCTCATTTAGTATGTCTTTTGCTTTTTTTCGTCTCTCATCTGCCGGAATGCCCTGAAGCAGCATGACATATTCAACGTTTTCCAACGCTGATAGAACCGGAATAAGATTATATGCCTGGAATACAAAGCCTATACTGTGTAATCTAAGTTCAGCCATTTGGGATTGAGTCATTTTTTCATAGGAATTCCCTGCTACTGTTATTCGGCCGGAATCAGCCGAATCCAGCCCTCCTATCATATTAAGCATAGTTGTTTTGCCTGATCCTGAAGGGCCTGCCAGGGCAACAAAACCTCCTTTGTCAATAGAGAGAGTTATGCCTCTGAGAGCCTCAACTTCAAGTTTTCCCTGTTTATATGTCTTTTTAACGTTGACACATTCCACGATGCTCATTTTATCTCTCCGATTTACAAACTCATTTTGTAACGGTTGTCAGTTCACAGTTATCGGTTCACAGTTTACAGTTTTTTCAACCGTGAACCGATAACTGTAAACCGTAAACCGATAACCGTAAATTTCAAGTATGCCATAAAGCTTCAACCGGCGTAAACCTTGCTGCCTTGATTGCAGGATAAGCGCTTACTATAAGACCCAGAACCAATACCATTAGATTGGCTGCCGAAAAATCCCAGACGGAAATAACAGGAAAAATCACACGCGACATTCCTGCAAATTCAGCACCCGCGGCAAAGGCTGAAAGATCTATACCGCTTCCCGATAGAGCATATACACATAAAAAAGCCAGAATATTTCCTATTGCCATGCCTATTAGCAACAGTATTAATGTTTCAGTCAGCACTCCTGCAATAATCCGTCCCGGTTTCATTCCCAGTGCCTTGAGCAGGCCGAACTCTCTCATCCTTTCAAACACAGCCATAAGTGTGGTGTTTACTATGCCGAAACCCATGGCAATAAAAATAACAAGGTACCATATTAAAATAAAACCATCATAAATTTTTAAATATGCATTCAGCATTGGCAGTAATTCTCGCCAGGTGTGGACTTCCAGATCAGGTGGAAGTTCAGACTTTAAGATGTTTTTAACATGAAGTGCATCCTGATGATCCGGCAGAATAATGGATACTTCAGAAATACCATTCTGAAGTTTGAGCATTTGCTGAAGTGCGGGCATGTTCACAAAGACAAACTTTTTTTCTGTGGATTCCAGATCAGCTTTAAATATTCCTGAAATACGAAATGCACGTGAAGCGATCTCCAGCAAAGTATCCTGAGACATAAGAATGAGCTTATAGCCCAGTTTAGTTTCAAATTTATCAACAAGCGCCTGGCCAACTATAATTCCGTTTTTATCATCAGGTTTGAGATAACTACCCTGAATAGCTGCGCTTCCAATAAAAGAGATATCAGCTTCTCTGAGCGGATCAATCCCTACCAGGGTAACATTGCTTGAATGTCTGGCATTGTTGGCAATGGCGCTGACCCGAACCCTTGATGCCCATCTAACATCTGATGGAAGGGTATTATTAAGCATGTTTTCCACAATTTCCGGATTTTTAATACTGTTTTCAATAACCGGATCATCTCGAAAGCCTTTTTGGTGAACCTGAATATCTCCTGTAAGAGTAGATATACCGCTATTTACCATAGCTACAACTATCCCCCTCATAAGTGCTCCCAGAAAAACCATATTCCAGACACCGATTATTATAGCAATCATAATAACAGTTGTTCTTCTTGGATTTCGCCAGATATTTCGCCAGGCTATTTGCAAGTACATGAGCCCTCAAATTTTATATATAAGAAATTGCTTCAACCGGCTTGAGCCCCCTTATCTTAAGGGCAGGATACAAGGCAGATAAAAAGGTGATTAAAAACACCGATAGAGGCCCGATAGAAACGGAAAGTATTGAAAGCCGGGGATGAATGCGTCCGGATATCCCAAACTGGCTCAAAATTTCAGATGAACCATAAATGTCTATCCCATTGATTTGGAAATAAAAGGTTATAATACTTCCAATTATTATACCTGCAATAATTCCCAGCATCGTCATAGTCATGGACTCAAGCAGCACAATTTTTGTTAAGCGTCCCGGGGTTGTGCCAATAGCCATTAGAACGCCGAACTCTCTTGTTCGCTCAAAAATAGCCATAAGAAAAGTATTTAAAATGCTGAAAGCTACAATTAGTATTAAAATCACATAGAAAATAATTCCACTTATCAGGTCCATCTGTATCCCCTGAAACAAACCAGGCATAAGTTCCTGCCAGTCGAGAACAGTTATGCCGGATTTATTGGTTTGATTATTAATAACTTCCCGGATATTCTTTTTTGCAGTGGAAACGTCGCGCAGTGATTTGCATACAATCACGATCTCATGTACTGAATTACGCATTGAATATGTATCTTGAAATGTTTTAAGAGGAATATGGATGGTACTTCGATCAAACTCATCAATACCCGATCTATAAATTCCCTTTACCTGAACGACAGTCGCTGCAATTGAGCCATCCCTCCCCTGCCCCAGAAAAATCAATTCATCGCCTGGCCCTGCTTTCAGATTTTTTGCAAGCAACTCTCCAAGCAATGCTTTGTTGACGTCTTTTTCAGACAAGTAGTTTCCCGTCCGGATCAGTTTTGCAAGACTTGATACCTTTGCTTCTCTAACCGGGTCAATTCCAGTCACAATTACTCCATAAGTTCTTTTTTTGGAAGAAATAAGTGAAAAAGCGTTGGCGCGAAATGTGTAAGCATCAATTGCGTGGAGGTTGTCCAAAATTTTGCCTGCCGCAGACGGATCAGGCACTATTAGATGCATATCCCTTTTATCCTGGTATCCTTTTGCCTGAATTTTCAAATGTCCGGCATGAATTTTAACTGAGGAATTGATCAGAGCTTCGTAACTGCCGAGCTGAAAAGACAGCATAAAAATCAGCAACAAACTGGCAAATGCTATGGCGGAAATCGTTAAACCGGTTCTTCTTGGATTTCGCCAGATATTTCGCCAGGCCATTTTTGCATCTATCGACACAATTCTTACCTTCCGGGATTTCCAAGATTGGATGTTGTGAATAGACTATCTTCAAGTTTTTGTTTAAAAACAAGTTCATTATATACTAATTCAGTATACTTGTTTCTATTATCAGTTTTTTGCATTCGCCATACCTTGGGAAACAGCTTGCCGCCAAGCATTTGTATTTGGAAACCAGTCATTTTTTTTACAGGCTTGAAATCCTCATCAAAAAATTCCTGACTCAAGATTATGTTGTCTTCCCTGATTTTTAGTATCTGCATGACCCAGACCACCGGAGCTTCCG
>DAOWEW010000257.1 GCA_030638305.1 Desulfobacteraceae bacterium | reverse complement strand
TGACCACTGGTCTCTTGAGTGTATAATGGCAAAAGTTTTTGAGAAGCATTTTTCATGCTTTTCTTTATATCAGATTAATTCAAAAGTGTCCCGAACTATTTTAATATTTTTTAAAAAAAAGGGTTAACCGAATATTTACAAAATTCCTATACTATCAAGTTATTAAGATTGATCAACATGCCTTTTACTATAAATAGAAAAAAAACACGTCAAATAAAGGTTGGAGAAGTAAAGATAGGGGGTGGAGTTCCTGTTGCCGTTCAGTCAATGACAAACACATTTACTCAGGATATTGCGTCAACGGTTTCCCAGATAAAACGGTTGGAAAAAGCCGGATGCGAAATCATAAGGGTGGCTGTGCCTGATGAAGAGGCAGCCCATGCAATAGCATCAATAAAGGGAAAAATTTCAATTCCTGTTATAGCTGATATACACTTTGACTTTCGTCTCGCTATAGCGGCAGCGAGAGCCGGTGCTGACGGATTAAGGATAAATCCGGGGAACATAGGCAGTGTAAAAAAAGTAAAAGCTGTTGTTGAATGTGCAAAGGAAGTTAATATCCCCATTCGAATAGGGGTAAATTCAGGTTCGCTTGAAAAAGATATATTGAAAAAATATAATGGCGCCGGAGCAGAGGCAATGGTGGAAAGCGCTGTCAGGAATATAGAATTGCTGAGAGCATTAGATTTTCATCAGATAAAAGTTTCAATAAAGGCGTCTGATGTCCTTCGCACTGTAGAAGCTTACAGACTTCTTTCTTCAAAAACCGATCTTCCTCTGCATGTTGGTGTTACAGAAGCCGGCGCTCTTTTTCCCGGAATCGTAAAATCCTCTCTTGGCATAGGCATGCTGCTCGCAGAAGGTATCGGGGATACTATTCGTGTCTCTTTGACGAGAGATCCGGTAGAAGAAGTGCGTACAGGTTTTGAAATACTGAAAGCCCTTAATATCCGAAGGCGCGGACCGGAAATAATTTCTTGTCCCACTTGTGGACGCTGTAGAATTAATCTTTTTGACATTGTTGAAGAAGTGGAAAAAGCACTTTTAACAAGTACTCTGGATATCAAAATTGCAATTATGGGTTGCATAGTAAATGGGCCGGGAGAGGCAAGAGAGGCTGATATCGGAATTGCAGGTAGTGATGGTAATGGAATATTGTTTAAAAAGGGAAAGGTTGTAAAAAAAATTCCGGAAGAGAAACTTATTGAAGTTCTGCTGGAAGAGATACGGAAAGGATATATATGAAAAAACAGGTTAAAAATGCAATTAATCCAACGAGGGCTGAAGATTATCCTGAATGGTATCAGGAGGTTATAAAACATTCGGATTTGGCTGAAAGATCTCCGACAAGAGGCTGTATGGTCATAAAGCCTTGGGGTTATGCGATTTGGGAAAATATTAAGCAAGTGCTGGATAATATGTTTAAAGAAACCGGGGTTAAGAATGCATATTTTCCTCTTTTTATACCGTTGAGCTTTCTTGAAAAAGAGGCTGAACATGTTGAAGGTTTTGCAAAGGAATGTGCGGTTGTCACACACCACAGGCTTGAAAAAGATCCGGATGGCGGCCTTGTCCCGGCAGGCCGGCTCAATGAACCTTTGATAGTCAGGCCAACTTCTGAAACAATTATAGGAGATTCATTTTCCAGGTGGGTTGGCAGTTATCGAGACCTTCCTGTTTTGATAAACCAGTGGGCAAACGTTGTCAGATGGGAGATGCGGACCCGCTTATTTTTAAGAACAACTGAATTCCTGTGGCAGGAAGGACATACAGCACATGCCACGAAAGATGAAGCCATTGTACGCACCAGAATGATGCTTGATATTTATGAGCAGCTTGCCGAATGATACCTTGCCAGGCCTGTGATAAGGGGAATAAAAACGCCTTCGGAAAGATTCCCCGGAGCCGTTGATACCATGTGTATAGAATCTATGACGCAGGATCGAAAAGCTCTTCAGTCAAGCACATCACATTTTTTAGGTCAGAATTTCGCAAGGGCATCTGATATAAAATTTCAATCTGCTGAAGAAAAAGAAGAATATGCATGGCCGAATTCACGGGGAGCTCCCTATCGCCATCGTGGTTGGCTGACGAGTAGCGATAGTGATGAG
>DAOWEW010000258.1 GCA_030638305.1 Desulfobacteraceae bacterium | reverse complement strand
TTGAGTTCAAGGAGTGCCGGCTCTCCGGTTTTTCTTGCTCTGAGCCTCCACTGATTCCCATTAATAAGCTTCTTCCATTTCAGTGGAGGCTTATCTTATTATTGCTTTCAAATCAATAAGTTCCTTAAAACCTGAAAAAAGAAAGATTCCTGTTCATTCTTTTTTGTATGTAATTCATAGTCTTCTCCGTCACCCCAGCAATTTGTGCATACTCAGGCCATTTTTCTACAGCAGTCATTACCAATTCAATACTATTATTGACTTCATTTGCTGATAGACCTGATTTCTTGCCAAGCTGGATCACCTCTTGCCTCCCCGGGGAAAGCCCTTCCCCTAATAAATCCATGGAGTGTTCTCCGCCAGGCCCTTCAGTGTACATAAGATCATATGCAGGAGTAAGTACCCATTCCTGGTTTGTATCAATCATAAATGCAAAGTTTTTAACATGATCATCTCTATTGTTTGCCATGACATTGAAAACCATTTGCCTGAACCCTCTTATAAGGTCCTGATGATTTTTTGTCAGATCAAGGACAACCTTTAAAAAAATTTCATAATTACATTCGGGTATCCTGAAATTCGAATGAATTAAATTCCCAAATGTGTGGACATGAAATCTTTGATTTTTTTTTCGATCAAATCTTTTAATTCCAAAAAAATGATCCCCTGAACTTGTTTTAAAAAGTCGAGTTTCAGACATGATGATACCAGCATTTTTAGCCATAAGTGAATATGCATACTCAACAAGGCTTGAGTCCTGAAAATCGTTCTTTGAGTTGAATTTTACAATCCAGTGATCATGGTTTTCAGGAAGATCATCTTCTCCTGAAATGATTTTATCTTGATTTACACCTACAAGAACTTTTGGTCTTGCACCTCCAGGGCTTCCCCCTGTCCTCATAAGCAGAGGGAGTACATCAGCGCTATCCCCTTCTATTATTTGTCCGGCTTGTTCAGCAAGAAATTGAAGGTCGATAAGCTGATCATCTTTTTCATGTTTAACAGCCGGTTCATAGGTAAGGGCACCCATGGTTGATTTTCCTAAAAAAGCCAGCCTGTCCAGAACAGAGAGTCTGTCAACATCAATTCCCCGGTTCCTGAGAAAACGATCCATGAGAAGTAAACCCCATCCATCAGGAAGAGAATCATCAAACAATCCGAAAATAGGCCCGAATTTAATTTCTTTATGTTCATGAAGTCCTGGTTCTGGTGGCAGCTTGTAAGGAGAAAGCCATAAAGGATTGGCAAGAAAAGAGGGATCATATTCAAAATAAATTTTATTCCGAAACTGCGCTAACTTTCCTACGATAAATTTATCGTTTTTTGTTCGATAAAAAAATACATTGAGTTCTTTCAAATAGTACCCCTTTTCGAAATCATCTTCTCACTTTTTTTAAGATCTTGCAAGGATTGAGCTGTTGGAGGAATTAGCAACGCATCTATCTCATCAAGTCTGCCCAGTGCAAAAATCAATTTTAAAAATTTTTCCATGGACACTTTGCCAGTTTGCTCAAACCGCTTCAAAGAAGATTCTGTCACTCCTGAACGTTTGGCAAGAGTTGAACGCTTCCATTTTTTTAAAAGACGCAATTCCTTTAAACGGGTAGAAAGGATTTTTGAAGTCTCTTCCGGTGTTTTTAAAGTAAATTTCATAGCAACCTATTGACAATATATTATCTATTAAACATAGAATGTGTTATATTAAAGTCGATATTTTGTCAATAAGAAACAAAATAGGGTCACCCATTAAATATTAACTATTAAATGTCAATTACTTTGTTTGGAACGTGGACGAAACCATAAAAACCACTGGGGAGTTGTTTTTCGTTATCATCTGTTGATACCAACATCTTGGCCATTTCCATATTTATCTCACAAAGTTCCTTGATTAAGCGTTTTGCTTGAAATACCAAATTTTTTTGATCAGCGGAAACCTTTTTCTCATTTTCCGGGATCTTCTTACTCTCCTTGAGACCTTTTTATCCGGTAGTTGATATCTTTGCCGATACTTTCGGCATCTCTTTCCGGTACATTACATTCTGTGAAAACTGCTCTCCACCCGGAAACAGTCTCATGAATCTCCATGATTACTTCCCGGGCATGTTGTCGTCGTTTTAACCCAAAATGTCCAGCCTCCTGCAGGAGTGTTTCAAGATCAGGCGGCCTGTTATCGTATCCGATGCGTAGCACCTGTTCCCTGTTAAAACCGATATTCGGCACCAGGTCGAAAGCAGGGCTCAATCTCCAGCCTTCATCATTGTGCAGCATAATGAAATTTTTCAGGTGATCGTCGGTATTGCCGATCATCACGTTGAACACCATCTGTTTGTAAAGCCTCCGGAGGTCCTGCCCAGGTTGTGTGGAAACATGCCTGATTACCTCTGCCAAGTCCCTGTAACCGGCATAGTAATATCCGTCGGCCTTGAGCAGTGACTGCATGCTGACCAGGTGATTGCGGCCGCCGGCTTTGTTGATATCGAATCGTTTCACCAACAGGCATTTTCCGGAACCCAGCGATAGAAGCCTGGTCTCGGCCGTTTCGATACCTGCCCTGCGGCCTAACTCCATGGCGGCGGCTTCCAGGCCGACAACGTCCAGTTGATCCATGCTGCTGGTAAACTTTGCCAGGTATGCGCCGCTTTCATCCTTGACAAGCGCCTTGGGTCTGGCTCCGCCCGGTGAGCTGCCCGCCTGAAACAATAAAGAAAGTTCATCGTCGTCCACAGCTCCGTCCTGCTCAAATTTTTCCGCCAGCAGCGCCAGTTCCTGAAGGTGACGAATGGGAACCCCTGTCGTTTTTAAGTCCGGCTGGCCTTCTTCCACGTAGCTCAAAGCCCCCAAACCCTGGTTTCCTATCAAGCGTAACAATTGTGGAATACGTTGGTCTTTGCGGCCCAACTTGTAGCGGCGGACCAGGAGCCTTCGCCCCCAATCATCCGGAAGGCTGTCTTCAAAAACGCCATGGACTCCGGCATGGGGCCGATCTGCATCAAAGATATCCGCAGACAGCAGTAAATGCAGCGGATCAAGCGGGAAGGCTTTCGGATTCTCCAGATATTCAGGAGTATAACGGAATTGTCCCTCAAGCGCTCCCCTGGCATCAGGGCCGTCAATAGCCAGTTCTCCGGTCTTGACAACCTCTGCTGCAGGCAGAGTCAGCCATACCGTAAGTATCATGTCTTTTTCTTTCTCCTTCCTCCGGCACGCTGCCGCTTACCAATTTTTCTTTTTAATTTCGCAAACAGGTCTTCTTTTGGAGCCAGCACCTCCTGCCAGCCGTCAAGCCGGCCAAGGATGCTGCTTGCCTCCAGCCAGTTGCCAATCAGCGTCTGCGAAGAACCTTTTTCCATTTTGCTGTACGACTGGCGGGTTAAGCCAAGCCTTTGTGCGAACATCTCCTGGCTTTCGTTACGAGCCAGGCGCGCCTCTTTCAACCTTTCTCCAAGCTGTAGCAACAAAGATGCAACATTTTTTTCATTGTTAATCATATTGAACTTTATAGCATAATAACACTTACTAAGTAAAGTATTTTTTACCAAGAAACGTGGACAAAGCATGCCTGGGTAGAATCCCGGATCCGGTTATCATTTCTATATGGACAGTGTTCGTCCTTATCTTTTGAGCAATGGAATCAACTTTTCTTTTATACAAATGTTGTTTGGTATATTGCACTGAACTTTTCAAGAGTAATAAGGATTAGAAAAAAAGGCAATCAGCTCTCGGACAAAATCCTCAGCCATTGACTTCGGACTCTTTTTTATCCTCCCCGTTTGGTTCCTGCCATTTTGCCCAGGCCTTAAAAAAGACGCTTCGGCCTTTTTTGTTTAATAAACATCCATCCTGGTCATTAGTTGAGAAAATTATCAAGCAACTGGAGGACAAACAAGTCCACTTCCGGCGTTAGGGTTCGCACAAAAATAAGTTCGCAATTTTAAGTGTTGAGGCGCCCGTCTGACAAGGCGCAAAAGCACAGGAATATCAGGATATTCCGAGCTTTCGCAACGCAGTCAGGCGGGATGCATCAGCGCTTAAAATGTGAAGTTATTTTTGTGCGAGCCCTTATACAAACAGTTATTTTCTACATTATGAACGGTGAACAAAAACGCAAGCAAAATGAGAGAAAATTCGGGGCATGGAATGAGTTGCCTAATGGTAAACGACGTTACTTTTATGAGGTTCAGGGACGTTATGGCTGGTTGGCGCGTTAGGTCAAAGTAGTGGACGCTTTAGAGCAAACTATCAAGTTCTATCAGGAAATCTTCGACGGGGATGGCCGACTGATTGAGATTCATGAAAAGTATCCTGTAAACAAAGGACACGTCAGAGTTATGGAAGGAGGGAGATGAAAATTACTCGTCAAAAGGTTGGTCAAAAGCTTATTGATTATCTCTATCATCATATCACGTTGGCAGAGTTAGTAGATTGGGCGGAGTTAGCGATGATGAAGGCAGATTTTGAAGAGAAGGACTTTGAAATTGTGAGAGACATTGTATCACGCGTGGGGCTGGGAGATATCAAAGCTTTTGGTATGACTTGGGAAGATTGCGAAGATTTGCTATCACAGTTGGGCTACTGCCTCAGCGTAAAAGTTTCGGAAACCCGGGCAGTAGCATAGCACGTATTTCTACTCCTCATGCGGGCTTGATTCGTCGGACAAGTCAAATCGGAGAAAACGAGCCGCGTTAGAACAGACGTGGAGGACTCACCCTGATAAGGAACGTGGACGGTGTCTATCCGAATGCTCCCTCATGGCCCATGAGGCTGTTTCGGTTATCAGCTTTTTGTAAACCTTCGCGACAGTTTTTGATTTGTATACAAAATGAGTCTAATTCCGGCTCGCCATTTCCCAGTTTTTTTACCACAGTTTCTTGGGTTTGTAGTTTTTTATCCAAAAGCCATTGACCAATTGACAGAGAACATTTATCGTTTTGCGCTGCCATGTGTTGAGATATTCTGGTCGTAATTGTCGCGGATAATCCGCCGCCCATGTGGGCTGATACTCCTCCCCCGCGTGACGGCAGCATGACCGCCAGGCCTGTCCACGCGAATTGATTTTGATTCCATACGGACAATTAGTCTGGAGTTCCTGACCCAATTTGTGATTAACCTAATGATATCATAAGATAAACTTGACTTTTGGGCGTGATTTCGTAGTCATGTAAATCACTCAAATTGGGACGAATATTGCTCAAATTGGGGCCAATAAAGATTGACTTA